>JAZUEE010000218.1:0-5067 GCA_045639985.1 Bacteroidales bacterium | reverse complement strand
TTTTATCTTCACCTCCGATTTTGAACAGTTCGTTGTAAAAATGCGAACCCGATATCAGCGAGCCGCTTTGGATGCGTGGTGCGATGACAACATGCTTTCCGACAGGAATATAGCATCTGAAATCACCAGATAATCTATAGGTGGTTCGATGGAGGGCTATGTTGGCGTAATATTCCGGATCGAGATGGCTGTTCTTTTGGATGTTGCGATTCCCCGCAGCAAAATCAGCCATGACCTCAAATCCTCGTCGGGGATTGAATACATAATCCAGTTTGCTGTAGTGAAAACGAATACCGTATAATGTTTTTCGATAATCCACGTATCCGGAATCGTTCTCGAAATTGATGAGTTTGGGATTGAGAATAGAAGAGCTGGAGTAGTCAAAATAGGGTTGGAGGTAGCTGTTGTTGATAAATGCGTAAGGTACTCCGACATGGAAATTAACGGTAAGATAGGAGGTGTCCTGTTTGTCTAATAGGAAGTTTCCTTCCACCCCGAATCTCGTTCTGAACAAATAGGGGAATTTTAGGGCGATATTCAGATATTGCGACAGATGCTCGCTGCTCTGCCATTTCAGTGAGATGTTTTCGCCAAGATGGAAAATGTTTTGGAGTGCCAAGTTCAGCTCGCCGTTGACGGCAATTTTTCCGGTTGTTTCATCGATAGGAATCAAACCGATGTAACCGTCAAACAGGTTGGTCTGCCGTTTATTAAGATAGATGTATAAGTATGCTTTGTCTTGGACAAAGGAAACTCCCGATTCGCGAATGACGGTGGCGTAAGGGAGTTCTTCCAATTTGGCGGGTATGGTTTTCATCAATTGCTCATTGTAGGGGGCTCCTTTTTTTAAACCCAAATATGGGTATAGGAAATCTTTGGAAAGTTTGACGTCTCCTTTTAGTACAATGGAGTCGAAAGTGACAAACAGATTGGTGTCAATAATGATTTTCGGTGTCATATCTCCGTGTTCCGGATCGGCGGCTCGTAACGAAACCGTAGCGAAAGGGAAACCGTGGTTCTCAAAATACGTGACGATACGTTCTGCAATTTCAGGATATTCGCTTAATTCAAAATGTTCGGGAATAAGCGTGGAATTCCGTTGGGCAAACAGTGTGCCCACAGACGAAAATATCAAAATGAGGATGTGTATTTTTTTTAAATTCAATTGTTTATAAAATAAAATCCTGAAAGGAGCGTTAGTGTTTTTTTTAACTATTTTTGCACGCTCATTTAAATCAATAACGAAAATGAAAAAGATTATTGTATTAGTGGTTTTATTTTTTTGCGGTTTGGCCATTTTTTCAGCTTGTGACACGCAACATAAATGCGCGGCGTATGGCCATTACACCTATTATCAAGCTCCAGCTGAATCAGCAGAGTAGTCTTTAAAAAACATGTTGAAAACGTCTTGTACTGGACATTTGCGGAAAATCCTGCTTCTATTGGTGGGATTTTTTATTGTTGTCCGTTTGGAAGCCCAGGAAATAGGCGAGTTCTATCATGATGTCACGCTGAAAGAATGGGATTTCCAGCTCATGGTTAATACGGGCGGTTTTAGTGTCGGTTTTCAACATGGCCGAACCCCAGACATCTTAAACAAACATTTTTGGGAAATCGCTCTTGCCTATAATCAACATCCGAAATCTGTTCGTTCATACAACGCCATGTATGAAGGTGTTCGTCCGTGTCGTTACGGACAGCTCTGCACGTTGTTTTTTTTACATGGAGGATATGGTTATGAGCGTACGCTACATCAAAAGCCCTATTGGGGAGGCGTGAAAGTGAGCTATAATTTTTCTTTGGGCGCGTCCTTGGGCTTGGCTATTCCAACGTATGTCGAAGTTTTGAATTACAATACAGGGTTTGCTGAGTTTGCTCAATACGACCCCGAGAAACATAATCTCAACAATATATTGGGCGGCGCGCCTATGTTTAAGGGTATTTTGCAAACAAAATTCCGCCCAGGTTTTTATGCCAAGACCGGTTTGAATTTTGATTTTGCCAAAGATGATTATAAGTTGCGTGCGTTAGAGGTCGGGCTTGCCTTGGATATGGTGTTTCCCTTTGTACAGCAGATGGCCTTTAATGATGCGAAACCTTTTTATTTGTGTGCTTATTTGGCTTTCAATTTCGGGAAGCGCAAAGGCATTCATTAACGGTTGATTTTTTCGTACCAGGAGTGGTCGTTGGAACTTGAATAGTTGTCCAATTTGCTGAATAATTCGTCTAATTCAGTAGCTGTGATGATAATATCATGGTGCATCGGACGAAGAAATCCTTCATCTCGAAAGTGTTTGAGTTGTTCGATAAGCAAATCGAAGAAGCCGTTTGGGTTGAAAATGGCTACCGGTTTGTTGTGCATGCCCAATTGGGCGTCTGTGGCTATTTCGAAAATCTCGTCCATAGTTCCGTAGCCACCGGGAAATCCGACAAAAGCGTCGGCATTGGTTTCCATCAGTTGTTTGCGTTCCCCCATGGTTTTCACGTATATCATTTGGGTGATATTTTCGGATAGAACGGGGCCTTTCTTGAAAAAATCCGGAGCTACGCCGATAACTTTGCCACCGTATGCCATAGCCGCGTTGGCAGCTTCACCCATCAATCCAATGCACCCGCCGCCATAATAAAGTGTGAGCCCGAGTTGGGCGCAGCGTTTCCCGAACTCGCGTGCAAGTTGGGCGTATAGAGGATTGTTGCCGGCAGATGAACCGCAGAATAGGGCTATCGATTGAATGTTTTTCATATTACTTGAAGCTTTTGAAGCGTATGGTAAAATAGGGATATGATGATGTATGCTAAAATTATCAGAGGAAATGCACCCCAGTGAAAAAATGGAATTAATAAGGCACCCGTGAATAACAATGCGTATCGGGCGATATTGATACCTTTGAATTTGAGATCTTTGAATTTAAGCGACATCATAGATATGTTGCTCACTAATAAGATGGCAAAGCCCAACGTCAATATCCAAACAATCCAAAAATTGTTGAGGAAAGAGAGCTTTTCGGCTGCCAAGGGTACAAAACCCAGAAACAGTGCGTTGGCGGGGGTCGGAAGGCCGATGAATGTCGTGGCCTGTCGGTCGTCGATGTTAAAACGCGCAAGTCGCACAGCTGATAGTGCCGGCACAAATAACACCACGAAAGGCATCCATTCCATAAATCCGGAAACGTGGGCTGGCGGCAGTTCGTACAGACAGCGCGTGAGCCAGGTGTAGGTAATCATTGACGGGGCTACACCAAAAGATACGACATCAGATAAGGAATCCAATTCCTTTCCGATAGGAGAAGACACATGGAGCATTCGAGCGACAAATCCATCAAAGAAATCAAAAACAGCAGCTACGATAATCCAAATGGCAGCCATTTCCAAATTACCTTTCAGTGCGGCCATGATGGATAAAGAACCGCATACAAGGTTGAGACAGGTTAATGTGTTGGGTATATGTTTTTTCATATCCGTAGTTTGTTACTATTTGAGAACCCAATATTTCGGGCTGATACTTTTGGCATAGTTTTCGGCTTCTTCTTCTGTATCATAAATTCCAATACAAACGCGAATGTTGCCAACACCATCCTGTAAAAGCAATTTTGGTTCGTATTTGTCCAAACCACGCTGACGAATATGCAGCTCTGCATCTGCTTCATTGGGCAGACTGCCGGCGATGACGTAGTAATGGCCATTTTCAAAATGAATATATTGGTATTTGCCGTCGGCACTGGATTTGATGATTTCAGGAGAATACGGTGCGGTTTCTTCAATTGTTTCTTCCTCTACGGGTTCTTCAATGGAGGACTCTTCGTTTGAAGATTCCTCGTTCTTCGGCTCTACGGTTTCCTCCGTTTTGGCAATCTTTGATTTCAACTGCTCATAAACGGGTGTTATCTTATCTTTAAACAGATAACCGCATGCGGCAATTGCTCCTAAAAGAAGAAGGACAATGAGAATCCAAATCCATTTGTGAGATTTTTTGTTTGCATTATTAGAAGAAATTTCATCTTCGCCATCGCTTTCAATAGATTCTGTATTATCTTCGTTCTCAGCTTCTTCAATATCTTCAACGTCTTTCGTGATGGGCTCCGCTACTTCTGTAGGTTCGATTGCTTCTGTGGACGTTTCCGCTGTAGAAACATTGTCTGTAGATGTTTGCTCTTCTTCCAAAATCGTACTTCTGTAAATAACAGGTTCCTCTTCCGGAATGGGCTCTGGAGTAGGTTCGGCGACCACTTCGGCTGGTTGCTGCTCGTCTTCCAAAATCGTACTTCTGTATATGACGGGTTCCTCTTCCGGAATGGGTTCTGGAGTAGGTTCGGCGACCGCTTCGGCAGGTTGTTGCTCTTCTTCTAAATTAGAATTATCAGTTGTTTCGATTGTGATAGGTGCGCCCACCACGATGGCTCCCATTCCTTCAAACTCTTCGTTGAGTTCGGGAATATGTTCGCAGGTAAATGAAACCTTGCCTTTGTCACTTAAAGCAAAAGTTCCGAATCCGTCGTATGTAATGCTTTTATTGTTGGCAAGTGCCGTTTGCAGGTTCTCCACCCAATTGGTGATTTCCTGATTGGCTTGTGTTAGAAGGCATTTCTTTTCCATACCGACAAAATTGGTGAAGGCAATTTCATCATGGTCAATATTGGTGTCTAACGTCACATCATTGTGTGGTGCCAAAATCTCTTTTCCGGAAATACGGGCTGGAACATAATGAACAGAAAATGTTCCCAAATCGTTTACACAAACGGATTCTTTTTGTTGGAGGGCTTTGATGATATAGGGAATCATGGGGAGCAGGTTTCAGGTTTCAAGTTTCAAGTTTCAAGCAAAGGCACACTGTATATGTAGTTTCGTGCTTGTTGGCAAAAATTTAAAGTTTAAGAATAATTATCGCATTATCTAATTATCGCATTACCGCATTAATCTCAAGTCTTCCGGGGTGTCAATGCCGATGCCTGCGTAATTGCACGACGCGGTATAGATTTCATAGCCGTTTTCGAGCCAGCGGAGTTGTTCGAGTTTTTCGCTGAGTTCAAGGGAGGATGGTTGGAGTCGGATGAGTTCCTGCAGTGTTTT
>JAZUEE010000217.1:0-2344 GCA_045639985.1 Bacteroidales bacterium | reverse complement strand
GGCTATCCTGACAAATGGAGAGATTATAGCAATCTGATCATTAGCAATGACAGTTATTATGCCAATATCGTACGCGCCCGTCGCTTTGAAAGCGAATACCAACTTTCCAAAATAGGCAAGCCCGTTGACAAAACCGAATGGCTGATGACGCCGCAAACAGTTAATGCTTACTATGAACCCAACACCAACGAAATCTGTTTCCCGGCTGGTATCCTCCAACCCCCATTCTTTGATATGAACGCGGATGACGCTGCCAACTACGGCGCTATCGGCGTGGTCATCGGACACGAAATGACCCACGGATTTGACGATCAAGGTCGTAACTATGACCTCCACGGCAACCTCGCAGACTGGTGGACCGCAGAAGATGCCGCTGCTTTCACGGAACGTGCCCAAGTATTGGTTGACCACTTTAATGCTATCGAAGTAGCTCCTGGCGTTAATGCCAATGGTTCCTTCACTTTAGGTGAGAACATTGCCGACAATGGTGGTTTGAACGTTTCCTTCACTGCTTTCCAAAAAGCACAGAAGGAAGGTACCATTAAGGGCGATATGGACGGATTCACTCCTGAACAACGTTTCTTCCTTGCATACGCAGGTGTGTGGGCCGCTAATATCCGTCCGGAAGAAATCCTCAGACGTACAAAAGAAGATCCGCACTCTCTTGGCAAATGGCGTGTTAATGGAACCCTGCCACATATCGATGCTTTCTATAAAGCGTTCAATATCAAAGCCGGTGACCCGATGTACCTCGCTCCTGAAAAACGTGCGAAAATCTGGTAATAACAGTTTCAGGTTTCAAGTTTCAAGTATAAGGTTGCAAGAGCAATTCCAAAAATTCTCATTAACCTTTAACCCTTAACCTCTAACCATAACCACATTCACAGTTTACTATTCACTAAATAAACCATATCGACGTGACACAAAACAAACTCGCCGTTATTGCCTTTGGCGGCAATGCTTTGTTAAAAAGCAAACAAAAAGGCACCTATGCAGAGCAAATTGAAAACGTAACAGAGACCTGTAAATGTCTGGTCCCGATGATTAAGGCCGGCTACCGCATGGTGATCGGTCATGGCAATGGCCCGCAAGTGGGCAATGTGATGCTTCAGCATAAGGCCGGCAAAGAGACTTTTTCCGTTGAATCCATGCCATTGAATTTCTGCGTTGCGGAAACGCAAGGCTCTATCGGCGCCCTTATTGAAGAGGGCATGCGCCACATCTGCACGGCAGAAAAACTCAATCGCGACACCGTGACGCTTCTCACGCACGTGGAGGTGGATGCTAATGATCCGCTTTTCCAAAACCCGACCAAGCCGGTTGGCCCATACGTTACAAAAGAAGAAGCCGATGCCAATCATGCTGAAACAGGCGATATCTATAAAGAAGATCCAAAAGGTAACGGTTGGCGTAAGGTGGTTGCTTCTCCCAAGCCCATCCGCATACAGAATATCAATTTGGTACGCCAATTGGCCGACCAGGGCATCATCGTCATCACCGTGGGCGGTGGCGGCATTCCCGTGGCCATGAAGGACGGTTATCTGCAAGGAGTGCAGGCGGTTATCGACAAAGATCTCGCCTCTGCCATCACTGCAGTGGAAATCAATGCCGACGAGTTCTACATCCTCACCGATGTGCCCAAAGTCTATATCAACTTCCGTAAACCGGATGAGAAAGCTTTAGACGTGATCACGGTGGCTGAAGCCAAGAAACATCTTGCTGACGGTCAATTTACGGAAGGATCTATGGCTCCAAAGATGCGTGCTGCCATTATGTTCGTGGAGAAGACTGGACATACCTGCATTATCACCGAAGCAGGCAAGTTGGGTGACGACACTTGCGGCACCCGAATTGTTGCGGACTAATAAAATGCATATTAATCATTTATTATCTTAATAATTAATCATTTTAATAACTTAATAAAAACAATTATGGCTTTCAATTTAAGAAACAGAAACTTCTTGAAATTGTTGGATTTCACTCCGAAAGAAATTCAATATATGTTGGATCTCGCTCGCGACCTCAAACGCGCTAAATATGCAGGTACAGAACAACCTCGTCTCAAAGGCAAAAACATTGCTTTGATTTTCGAAAAGACCTCTACCCGTACACGTTGCGCTTTCGAAGTGGCTGCTTACGATCAAGGTGCTCACGTTACTTATCTCGGACCTACCGGTTCTCAAATTGGTATTAAGGAATCTATGGCTGACACCGCTCGCGTGCTCGGTCGTATGTTCGACGGTATCGAATATCGTGGCTTCAAACAAGCAACAGTAGAAGAACTCGCTAAACACGCCGGTGTTCCTGTATGGAATGGTTTGACCAATGAATTTCACCCGACACA
>JAZUEE010000216.1:0-2966 GCA_045639985.1 Bacteroidales bacterium | reverse complement strand
TGGATTTTTCTCTGCCGGTCGTTGTGGCGGATTTCCACATGCCAAATTCGGTATGTGCGCCTGATACTGTCCTTTTTCAAGATTTTTCACAGACAATCGGGTCTAATACGTCCTATTTTTGGGATTTCGGTGATGGAACTACTTCCGATGAACGAGAACCTTCCCATTTCTTTAATCATTCTGGTTATTATCCGATAACGCTGATTGTTCATGATGTTGGCAGCTGTAATTTCTCGGACACACTGACAAAATCCTTACTTGTGTTGGCAAATACTAATGATACACTCTCTCCGATAAGTGTGTGTGATGGTGATATAGTTCAAATTGGTCTCCCACCCTCTAATGCCGTAACGTATCAATGGAGCCCTTCCGTTGCTTTAAGTAATCCGGCTTTGTCTAATCCGTATTCCTCCACAACGCAGCCGATGTGGTATTCGCTTATCGCTTCTTCTGAAACCTGTACAGATACGATTTGGCAATTTGTGATGGTTGATACTCTCCAGGTAACAATGACTCCTGATACGGTCATTTGCGCCGGAGATTCTGTTCTGTTGTCGGCGAATGTGTCTCCCGGATGTGATTTTTTTGAATGGTCAGATAATTCGAGCTTCTCGTCAACTATATCTCACCAAAAATCAATTGTGGTGGCCCCTGCAACTCGCCAGACTTACTATTTTAAGGCGATCCGAGGAGTGTGTGATTTTGTCGGATCTGTGACAGTGAGCGTCTCAGATATACATGTTTCCCCTTTGCCAGATATTTTGATCTGCTTTGAAGATAGTGTGGAACTTTCGGCCAATCATACGGGCGGTGCTGATTGCTCATACGTCTGGAGTGTGGGTGCGGATGCCTCCTATACGCAATCTCATCCGTGGGTGTCTCCGGCCAGTTCTACCGAATATTCGGTTGTTATTACAAATTCCAATGGATGTTCGGCAAGCGCTTCTGGAAATATTGTTAAGAGGGAAGGTACATTCCCAACACCTTTTTCCGCTTGGTGCAATATATGCGAAATTGTGCAGGCCCATTCCACTACAGTATATTCTACCGATTATGGAACGGGCTATTTGTATCAGTGGTCTCCAACTCAGGAAATGGAAACCCCTAATCAATCCTCTTCAGAAGTCCATCCTATGGAAACAACTGAATATGTGGTTTCCGTGACAGATGATTTCGGATGCAAGATGACCGATTCCGTAACAATCAAAGTGAGCGAATTGACGTGTGACGACCCCTTTATTTTTATCCCCAATGCGTTTTCTCCAAATGGAGACGGGAAAAACGATATCTTATATGTGCGTAGTGAAATTGTGGAAGATTTTTATTTCGTTGTCTATAGTCGCTGGGGAGAAAAGGTGTTTGAATGCACAAATCTTGAAGCCGGGTGGGACGGAACATATAAAGGGAAACCATGCCAAAATGGGGTGTATGATTATTATTTTTCAGGAACTTGTTTTGGCGGTAAAACCAAGGAACTGAAGGGTAATGTGATGCTTGTTCGATAACAGGTTGATACTTAATCTGATATTATTAAATAACCCTCCTTTTTTTAGGATTAAATAAAAAGGAAGTTTTTTGCTTGATTGGCAATAATAATTGAATAAATTATTGATATTTGCGCCGTTTTTTTCAATCCTCAAAATGAATACGGAAGTATCTGAAAATCAAGAGAAAAAGTCTTTTTGGAAGGCGTGGAAGACACTGAAGGTGCGTTCCAAAATCTATCAAATCTTTGTACATCTTTTTGCGTTGGCAGGAGGCGCCATCATAGGTGCTTGGGGCGTGTATCAACTCGGCTTGACCAACAACAAGGGTGGCGTAGATGAAAACAACCGCTATTTGGCAGATTATAAGACGGAAACGAATTTGACAGACTCCGCTAAAATCTTTGAGGAAAATATTCTGAACTATTTGAATTTGGCTGCCATTAGCAAAATCTATCCGACCAATGCCCATTTGATTCTGGATGCCAGCCGTTATAGCGACCGTCCTGACGGCATTAATCAGATGATCTATGCGGCCAATATGTATTTGCAGGACGACGAGCGCGGCCAGCAATATCAGCAAATGGTGAAGGAACTCAAAGCTGTGTTGAATAAATATCCGTCTTCCAACAGCAAAGATCATTTAATTCCCTGGATGAACGAAGAAGCTTGGCCTTCCTTGAAGATTGCTATCGTGAAAGATAAGGAATTGATTGAAGAAGCTGCCCGCTTGTCTGGCGTGGAACCTCGTTTGATTGTGGGCTGCTTGGTCGGTGAACAAATTCGTCTGTTCAATTCCAAACGCGAAAAATACAAACAGTATCTCGGCCCGGTGAAGGTCCTCTCCGTGCAATCGCAATTCTCCTTTGGCGTAAACGGCATCAAGGATTTCACGGCCCAACAGGTGGAAAACAATTTGAAAGATTCCACTTCCGTTTTCTATATGGGTAAACAATACGAACATATCTTGGATTTCAAAACCGCCGACCATCAAAGCGAACGCTATAACCGATTGACGGATTACCATAACCACCTTTACTCCTACATCTACACGGGCTGTATTCTGCACCAGACGATGTTGCAGTGGAAACGTGCCGGTTATGATATCTCCAATCGCCCCGATATCCTGTTCACACTTTTCAATTTGGGATTCGCTGCTTCCAAACCGGGACCGGATCCTAAATGTGGTGGCTCCCATATCGAAGCAAATGGCCAAATCTATACTTTTGGTGTGATAGGCAACGACTTCTATTACTCTGGCGAATTGGCTAAAGAATTTCCGTTACACGCACACTCATTTGCCAATGAATAAAATAGAACTGCTCGTCCCAGCAAAGAATTTGGCTTACGGACAAACAGCCATCAACCACGGTGCCGATGCGCTCTATATCGGTGCTCCTATGTACGGTGCGCGCCAGGCGGCCGGCAACTCCCTTCAGGATCTCGAACAACTCATCCGCTATGCCCATCTTTATGGCTCGA
>JAZUEE010000215.1:0-4301 GCA_045639985.1 Bacteroidales bacterium | reverse complement strand
TTTTTAGGATACACGCCGTCACCAACATTCGTTCTCAAATTCTCCTTCATCCAGCACTGGTTGCCGATTTGGACCACGGCGTATTTGTTGTTGTCACCATCTTTCAAGGTGTCGATGCGGTTAGTAGTGCCGATTTCACTGTTGCTGTTGACGCCGGCAACTGTGCAGAAGGTGCGCCATTGGGCGTAGAGCGTGAGGTTGCCCGAAGTGGTGAGCGTATTTGTGTAGCTTGTGCCCGTACCGTCTGCAGAGGTGTTCCAGCCTGCGATTTCCCAGTTCGTTTCTACCGGGTGGGTGAACGTCGTGGAGAGGTCTATATTCTGGCCGCGCGTCACCGTTTTCTTTACAGACTCATTAGCGCCTAAATTGGGATAGCAAGTAACGGTATCTACAATGGTCGTCTCGCCGCCGCCCGGCGTGTCAGGCGTGTCAGGCGTGTCGCCACCGCCTGTGCCTGCACCGCGGAGGCAACGAACGGAATAGCAGACATCCTTACCGTCGCGGTGCCTGTACACGTAGGGATAGCCGCTTTTCAGGTACCGAATCCAAGCTTTGCGGTTATTGAACTGGGCAGCACCCCAGAACGAGACGTCGCCGCCTGAATAACCTATATAGATATAGAAAGCGCCAGCGGGAACAGCCGAAAAGCCGGTGAGGTTTGATTTGTCGCCCATATTGCCCGCATTACAACCACTACTGGTGTTTGAACTCCAGCCCGTGGTGGAGGACAACGCATTGGCGATACAATAGGCGTAAAATTCGTCATCGTCCTTATCAGTGCAATTCTCGCACACGTAGTTCGGTTGCAATTTGACATACTTTGTCAGCGTGTCCCACTCCGCATCGCTCGGCACGTGCCAGCCGGCAGGCCAGATGCCCTGATGACGCGGTGAATTAACTGATATTTCTGAATCATTGGCACCTTCGACCTGCATCACGGCTGCCCAGTCGTAAAGCCGACCATATATATTCACATCATACCCTTCAGCATTATTCGTATAAACAGCGCCTTTTCCGTTCACATTGCTCGTTCTCAGATTCTCCTTCATCCAGCACTGGTTGCCAATTTGGACCACGGCGTATTTGTTGCCTTCACTATCTTTTAAAGAATCGATGCGGTTTGAGCCGCCAAATTCATTCTCAGTAGTGTTCGGCGTGCCTGTACACCAGGTGCGCCATTGGGCGTAGAGGGTGGTATCGCTGTCGAAAGTGACATCAGCTTTATCTGCGTAAATGTCGCCGGTGCCGTCCGCCTTGGTATTCCAGCCGATGAATTCCCAGTTGCGGTCCGTTTCGGGTGCGGTTGTTCGGTTGAAAACATTGGCATTAAGAGGAGTGGAAACGCCGCTTGTAACAGTCTGGCTTTCCATCGTGCCCATTGCGCCGTTGGGCTGGAAGGTAACGGCAACCGTCTCACCGCCAGGTGTGTCCGGGGTGTCGCCACCGCCAGTGCCTGCACCACGGAGGCAACGAACGGAAAAAGCATAGGACGTAGTATCATAGTTGTTTTCTCCTAAGCCTTGGCTTGAGTAGCTAATGTAGCGGGTACGAGCTTCAACATAGTAACTGCCGGTGATTTGGGTGGTTGACCAAAATTCCGCATCCTCGCCGAAATAATAGTAATGATCGTTGTAATTTTCTTCGTAGTCTCCCGCAGGAAGAGCAGAAAAACCCGTGGCATTGTTGGCAACCATATTGTTGCCAACGGCACAACTCGAATAGTCATTTAATTTCCACACCTCAGTGATGGAAGCCAGCGCCTTGGCTATGTACTTGGAATTACTTCCACATAAGTACTGGCTCTGGCTGCTCACATAATTGGTCAGCGTGTCAAACTCGGCCTCGCTTGGCACGTGCCAACCGGAAGGACAGATGCCCTGAACCCCACTGGGGACATCGGAGGAAGCGAAAGATTTGCCCATCGCCGCCTTCCAGTTATACAGGTATCCGTAGGTACTCACATTATTTGCATCGTTGTTGGGATAGTAGCGGCAGGCCGTAATGGTGCCCATACTGCTGCCAAGGGGAATGGAGGTGCCGTCATCGTACTTCGTCGTTCTCATATTCTCCTTCATCCAGCACTGGTTGCCGATCTGAACAACGGTGTATTTGTTGTTTTCAACATCCTTCACTGAATCGATGTGAGAGGTGCCGAATTCGTTATCCCTCTTATTTCCCGTACACCAGGTGTGCCATTGGGCGTAGAGGGTTGTGTTGTTGCTGAAGGTAACGTTAGCTTGATCTGTGTAGCTAACGCCGGTGCCATCCGCCTTGGTGTTCCAGCCGATGAACTCCCAGTTGCGGTCCTTTTCGGGGGCAGTGGTACGATTGAAAGTATTGGCTCTGAGTGGAGTGGCAATGCCGCGGTGCACAGTCTGTTTCTCCATCGTATCCGTTGCACCATTGGGCTGGAAAGTGATAGTAACCGTTTGTTCTGGGTCGCGGAGGCAACGGATACTGAGGCCGTCGCACTGATCAGTGTACGGATTACCCACTTCTGTTTGAGAGTAGAACATACGGCGAGAGTAGCCACTTGGATAATGAGGTTCCGTGCTATAGTAGGAGGAAGTCGTCCAAAAGTGCGCCATTACGCAGATATGGCGGAAGTGAGGGGATCCGTATTTTGAATATTCACCCGCAGGAACAGCAGTAAAGCCTGTGGCATTGTTGAGAGATGAATTGTTACCGACATTGCAATAGTCATGGGTACTTATCCACCCCGAGGTAGCGGCCAACGCCTTGGCGATGTAATAGTAGTTAAGTCCGCATTTGTATTGGGTTTGGTTGCTCATATATTCGGTCAGCCGCGTCCATTCATCATTGTTTGGCACGTGCCATCCCGTGGGACAAATGCTTCCCTTCGCTGCAGCCCAGTTGTACAGATATCCGTAGGTATTCACGTTATTGGTATCGTTGTTGGGATAGTATCGGTAAGACACATCTGTACTCGTCTGGTCAGTGCTTAAAGAAATTGCACTGCCGCTGGTGAAGTGGGTCGTTCTCAGATTTTCCTTCAGCCAGCATTGGTTGCCGATCTGAACGACAGTATATTTGTTGTTGTCAACGTCCTTCACGGAATCGATGCGGGAGTCGCCGAATTCATTCACGGAAATTTTAGGCGTTCCCGTGCACCAGGTGTGCCATTGGGCATATAGAGTGGTGTTGCCATTGGTGATGATGGCGGCCTGGTTTGAGTATAAAGAGCCTGTGCCGTCTGCCTTGGTATTCCAACCGATAAATTCCCAGTTGCGGTCCTTCTCAGGGGCAGTGGCACGATTGAAAGTATTTGCATTGAGTGGAGTGGCAACGCCACTTATCACGGTCTGGTTTTCCATCGTACCCATTCCGCCATTGGGTTGGAAGGTGATAGTATCCATTTGTTCCGGGTCCCTTAGACACCGGATACTAAACCCGCTGCCCTTATTGTAGGTGTACCTGTCTACGGCAGCCTCGCTGACGGTCAAGTAGGCGTAATAGGAGTTGTCGGAATCATTGTCCTTGGTAGCCAACCAAAAGGGCGCATCGTTGCCGAAAGCGGTGTACACGTTGGCGTAGGCGTAGTATTCACCCGAAGGAACAGCCGAAAAGCCCGTAGCGTTATTGGCTGACGGATTGTTGCCAACGACACAATCGTGTGAGCTGCCGTCCCACCCCATGATGGAGGCCAACGCCTTGGCTATGTTAGAACTGTTATTTCCGCAGAAGTAAGAACTCTGACTGCTTACATAATTTTTCAGCGTGTCAAATTCAGCATTGCTCGGCACATGCCAACCTTCAGGACAGATGCCCTGCACGCCTGAAGGAGCTGTTGTGCTAGACGATGCGCCCTGCATCACGGCAGCCCAGTCGTACATACGGCCATAGATTGCTACATCATAACCGGGCACTTGCTCAGTGGTAGGAGTATAAATATTGCCTGTGTCTGCGATATTTGTAGAAGTTCTTAGATTCTCCTTCATCCAGCACTGGTTGCCGATTTGAACCACGGCATATTTGTTGTTCTCAACGTCTTTCAAAGAATCGATGCGACCTGACCCAACTTCATTAGCGGAAGAAGGCGTGCCTGTGCAGAAGGTGCGCCATTGGGCGTAGAGCGTGAGGTTGTCGGAAGTGGTGATGGTCGCATTTCTTTCGTAGCGTGTGCCGGAGCCGTCAGCCTTGGTGTTCCAGCTTGCAATCTCCCAGTTGTTCGTTTCCACAGGGTGGGAGAACGATACTGTGGAGAGGTCGAAATTCTGACCGCGCGTCACCGTGTTCGTGTCCGGGGTGTTCGCGCCCAGGTTGGGATAGCAGAAGACGGT
>JAZUEE010000214.1:0-25791 GCA_045639985.1 Bacteroidales bacterium | reverse complement strand
GTGATGTGGAAATAGTCAGCATCAGCAGGAACTGTCCAGCCCTTCGGAATGTAGTTGAAAGTCTTGTCTTCAGAAGAAGCAACGATTTCAACTTTACCAAAGTTACCAGCTTCTTTAGCGGCTTTCTTTGCCCAAACGCCGGTCTTCAAATAAGCGGCTTTGGTCTTCATCAAGTTAGCGGGAACCATGCAGAATTGTGTGCTGGCACCACCACCGAGGAACAATACTTCGTATTCTTCGGGGATGTTCAAAAGGTCGCGCCACAATTGACGTGTTTCAGCCATAACTCGTTCCCAACCTGGAGTACGGTGAGAGATTTCCATCAAACCGATACCTGTGTTGTCAAAATTACGGATAGCGTTGATTGTAGATTCAACTGCTTCTTTCGGGAGGACGCAAGGTCCTGCGTTAAAATTGTGTACTTCTTTCATAATTAGATAATTACGTTTATGTTGTGAATAATATTGTTTGTTTTTTGAAGAGGTGCAAAGATACAAAATTAATGTGATAATACGATAATGTGTTAATGTGATAATGAGTTAATACGATAATGCGGTAATGGGGTGTTCTTCAGTAGTCGTAACGTGCACTGTGGCACTGATTCCACTTCCCGTGGAAGGGGTGCCGGAAGGACAGGATAGGATTGCGGGTAATGCGGTAATCTTCTTTAAATTTTGAACTTTTATTTCTCAATCGTATCACTCTCCCCTATCTTCAAAAATGGATTGTCTATATGTTTGAAAAGATCCTTATAGTTTTCACCGGCTTTTTCCGGAAGTCGTATGATATAAATCTTTCCTGTGGGAACGGCCAATTTGTTGTTGCGAATCCACGGATTAAGATTTCTTAACTCTCGATAGGTCACTCCGTGTTCCTGCGCCCAAGCCGGCAGACTGGCGATGGAACTCGACACTTGAATTTCTTTGCATTTAACCGGCTGGTACATTTCCGCAGGGCAGATTTCCACGCCATACATTTTTGGATTTTCAAACATCAATTTAAATGCCATAATACGGAAAACGTAGCGTGAAGTTTCATTGTTTAACCACAAATTCCAGTAATCTTGGCAATTTTGGTCAGCGATGGCCGCACTGATACCACCCTCTCCCCTATTGTACGCAGCTGCTGCCAATGTCCAATTACCAAATCGATTTTTAGCATTTTTAAGATACTTACAAGCGGCGCGTGTGGCTTTTTCCAAATTACAGCGTTCATCCACATCGTTACTGATTTCCAAACCGTAGTTTTTGGCTGTGGCCGGAATAAACTGCCAGTATCCACCTGCTGCAGCCGGCGATGTAACATTCTCCAAACCGCTCTCTGCCACAGCCAAATACTTGAAATCCTCGGGTACGCCCTCTTCTTTCAAAATACGCTCGATTTCAGGAAACACCCGTGCTGACAATTTGAATATGCGCAACGTTTTGGAATGTTGATAACAGTTTACGATAAGTTCGCGGTCTAAGGCCTCATGCACCCAGTAGATATCCAAAGGGACCTCTTCGCCTGCAAAAGTCATCTTCTCGGGAATGTAAGGCGACGTTATCTTGTTTGTATAATAGTTCGGTTTCTGTTCGTTTTGCAGTTTTTGCGTCACCGCAAAAGCAACAGAACCAATCAGCAAAACACTTAACGTGCTGATAATGACAATAGCTGTGGTTTTTTTCATCGCTTGAGTTTTAGGGTTGCAAAGGTGCGAAAAATTAGTATCTGTTTCGCTGGAACCAACGTTCCATCACCGGATCTGAAAAGAAAAGTCCTTCTGGCCGTACCGTAACAAAGTCTTTTTCCAAAAGGAACTGCTGTACTTTGCTGGCATTGGATTTACTTCCCAAATCGTATTTGGCTATAATTTCTTTTGCCGTAAACATCGTATGTTGCCCGTCGGCAATTGCTCTGAGAAAATTCATTTGATATGTTGACAATCTGGAAGTCTGTTCCATCAGCAACGGTGAACACTGCATAATCAGATCATCAATTCCCTGTTGCAAAATTTCATCAGTAACGCTCTCTTCTTCCGTATTAATCATCACATTCCAAGCCAATTGCTGTACGTATGAAGACTGATTTTCAACTACTTCACACAATTTTGTAACTTGTTCGGCAGAAATAGAAAGCCCCTTATCAGAAAATTTTTTTTGAATAAATGGAATCCAATCTTCTGTGGCAATGGGTTGCAAATAATTAGGTTCGCCGAACTGGTAAAAAGGCATACCCTTATCCTGAAAAAGAGCAAACATCATGTGCTGGCGACTTCCAAACAGACAATAAGAAGCCAATTCGTGATGTTGCCAAACTCCTCTAAGCCGTTTTTGAACTTGAAGTTGATCTGGCCAGTTCGCAATTTGCTGAAACTCATCTATACAAACCACTATTCGCTTTCCTATATGCTTTGCAATATTTTCAGGTAGTTGCAAAATTTCTTCCGGAGTATAATCCTCTGGAGTAATGCCTAATGATAAGGAATAATCAGACAGTGAGTCTGGTGAAAAAGAAATCTTAGGTGTCAAACGCACCAAAAACTGCTTGACATTCTGCAATACCAACTCGATTTTATTGGCAGTCTGTTTCATTAGGGCTGACGCAAATTTGTTGTAGAAATCATATTCATTTCTGCAATCATAAATATCCAGATAAACACACTGAACTATTGATTCATCCACCGTTTGCTGAACCTTTTTCACCAAAGACGTTTTGCCCATTCTTCGTGGTGAAATCAAAACAACATTCACGCCGTTTTCAAAGTTTTGTTTCAAGCGACGTGTTTCATTGACACGATCAGTAAAATTTTCACCGGAAACGGAAACGCCATATACAAACGAACGATTTACTCCTTTTACCATCTATATAATATCTTAGTATTTAATATTTTATAATGGGTTCACTGTTTGGTGGTCCACTACTTGGTGAACTCATATTTCCGGCCGCAAAGATAAGATTTTTCTTATTCAAACAAATCGTCCAAAGTCAATTCCTTTACAACATCGGAGTTGTAAACGGACGGCGTCAGACCGTGGACGGTGATCATAGTCAGCCAAATGGGGCAAGTCAGTTCCGTTTCCGAACGGAATGCCGCAATTCTATTCTGCAACTTCTCCGATTCATCTTTCTTCAATGCATATTTTTCATTGGAAAATTTTATCTCACAAAGATTTACAATTTTATCGGCACGTTCAATGATTAAGTCAATCTGCGTTCGTTTTTCTTTTTGCTTGCTGCGCCAGGCATAATGCTGAGTGGCAATGCCGTCAATTTTCAATGCCCTTTTGATGGATTGAATATGCGACAGACAAACCTTTTCAAAAGACAAGCCCGTCCAAGTGTTCAATTCGGGATGACCCAAATGGTTTTGCCAATAATTGTTTTCCTTTTCGGCTTTTGGGTTAAATGTAATATAAAAGAGCGAAAAGAAATCCACTAACTGATAGATGGCGGAAGTGGATTTTATTTTCTTTGTCCTTACACAGTATTTTCTAATGATGTCACAATTGATAAGGTCTTCCAATTTTGCACTTAAATTTCCTGAAGAAGCAATATTCAATTGATTTGCAATATCTTCACGTGACAATCCTGTTTTGTTTGTAGCCAAAACGCGCACGATTTCCATATAGATTGCCGGGGAATTAAACAAGGTTTCATACAATCGCTTATATTCACGGCGCAAGGTGGAATCCTCAGAAAAGAACAGTCTGTCGATATTTTGTGCAAAACTTTCATCTTTCCTCAACATACACAAATAGTACGGGATGCCGCCCATTGCCATATAAGCATAAAGCACCTGTTTTCTATCCCATTGAAATTCATTGTTTTGTAAAAGTTGTTCCGTCTCTTTCAATGAAAAAGGATGAAGATGTATCTCGTGCGTAATCCGATTATGCAAACCGCCTTTGTCATTGAGAATATGGTTAATCATCCAGGAAGTGGCAGAACCACAAACAATTAAAGTCAAATTATCCTGCAAGGAAGCCCAACTGTTCCAAAAATAGCCCAATGCGCGTACAAAACCGGAACGCTGCGTATCAAAACTCGGTAACTCATCTATAAAGACTATCAGCGGTTTCCCATCGGAAATTTTTGTCTTTAAGAAGTTTTTTAGCAGGATAAACGCATTCATCCAGTTTTCGGGCGTTGCGGGAACATCACAACCGAAATCCTTCAATGCTTCCACAAAAGAAGTCATTTGTTCTTCGTAAGTTCCAGACAATATTCCCGTTACAGAAAATGAGAATTCCTTTCCGTAGAGTTGGTTCACCAAAAAGGTTTTTCCCACACGACGACGACCATAAATGGCCACAAATTCCGCTTTGGACGAATATACATATTCGTTCAACTGCTTTATTTCCGTTTCTCTGCCAATAATATTCTTCATACCAAATATCAAATTTTGAACGCGCAAAAATAATAAATAAATCTGAGTTTTTTCCAAAACCATATAAAAAACATCAATTTTGGAAAAATCTCAGTTGAGTTTTTTCCAAAACCGTATAAAAAATATTAATTCTGGAAAAAACTCAAAGAGATCCCTTCATGCCCTCCTAATGTCGGGCGCTCGGGATGACGATGCGGCACGCGTATAGATTGGCGGCAGCGCAAGATACGTGCGAATAGTTCGGAAAGGGGGCTGCCGCAGCGACAACGACTGTTTTACTGTTTCTTATTTTCCTGTGTTATTTCTTCGATTACTCTTTTCACTTGTTCGGCCCAAGGCTCGCGCTTGTTGACGAAACCTTCTGGCGTGGCTAATACTTTCCATTCTGGGTTGACACCTTTTATTAGTGATTCTTTCTTTCCTCTACTTAATTGCTTTATTGACTTTTCACGTGATATGGCCGCCTCAATATCCGTAAACTCTTCAAAATATACGCAATAATAACATTGGTATTTAGAGGTAAATGACCCTGGATTCTTATGGGTCTGGTGTTCGAAAATTCTTCTACACAAGTCATTTGTCACTCCTGTATATAGAACCGTTTTTGACTTGTTTGTCATTATATAAACATATCCGCCTTTTTTCATAGTTGCTTTTTTAGAATGCAAAAATACAATAAATTAACATTGAATTAATATTTCTTAATAATAAAAAACATTGTTTGTCTCGGCGGCACCATGACTGTACTTTACTCAATCATTTTCCGCCGCCGTATCATTGCCCAAATTGCATCCGTCATCCCAAACCTCCGACTTTAGGAGGAGGTGAAGGGATCTCTTCGCGCATGTGTGGTGACTGGCATCCCGAACGAAGCGCTGTGAAGGAATCTTAATACAAAAGAAAATGGCGACCGACTGGCCGCCATTTTCTTTTTATTGGAAATCTGAAAAATTATTCAGCTTTGATGTTTGGTTCTTCCAAACCAAGACCTTTTTTCTTGTCAACAGCTTTGAGATAGACACCGATGAGCAGTGCGGCAATACCCAAGCAAGCCAACATCACGAGCGGCCATTTGTAGTCGTAAGGTACGAAAACTCCTTTTTCTCCTGCTTCGATAGCTTGTTTTGCAGCAATAACGGCTGCATTGTTGGCATTGGTGGATTCCAAAACATTGCCAATCAAGAGCGGGAAGAGCCATAAACCGATATTCTGAATCCAGAAAATCAAAGCATAAGCGGAACCGATAATCTTTTCATCAACCAACTTTGGAACGGAAGGCCACAATGCGGCAGGAACCAAAGAGAAGGAAGCACCTAACACGAGGATGGTAACGTATGCCACGATAGTACCGCCAACAGCACTGCCCTTGCACAAAGGCAAAATGAAAGCAAATGTCAAGTGGCAGATAACCAAAAGGATGGAACCAATCATCAACATAGAAGCGGCTTTACCTTTGTGGTCAACATAGTTACCCAAAATAGGTGTAATGGCCACTGCCAACAATGGAAATACTGCGAAAATGGTTTCAGCCGTACCACGCATATAGCCCATATAACAATAAACAACCAAAGCAACCACGGCCATAGCCATCAAACCGATTTTAGCCGGTTTTTTCTTTGCGAAATTGCTTGCGAAAGAACCCACAGCAACCAACAACATAATAAGATATTGTACGATAGTAACGGCGTTACTTGCCCAGAAACCTTCACCAGGAACGAGTGTCAGGTTGCATTGCAACATATTGACAGCATATTTTTGGAATGGGAAGATAGCGGAATAATAGAGAACGCAAAGGAGAGCCACCAACCAGAAACCAAGACTGGAGAGAATTTTGCCGAGGTCGCTGATTTTGAAAGGATCGTCTTGTTCTTCAGCTTCACCAGTTTGTGCATCCAATTTTTTATCCATAAAGAAATAAATGATGAACATCATCAAAGCGATGCAAAGGAGCACGACACCGAATTTCACAGAGTTGTCAACGTGAACTTCACCACCCAATTTAGCGAAGAAAGGTGAGAAAATCATACAAGTAGCAACGCCGAGACGAGCGAGTGCCATTTCGGAACCCATAGCCAAAGCAGTTTCACGACCTTTGAACCATTTCACAATACCGCGGGAAACAGTGATACCGCCCATTTCAGCGCCACAACCGAAAATCATAAAACCGATAGCGGCGAGCTTTGCGGATGCGGGCATTCCCTGATAGAACGGCAAAACGTCATCAATAAATCCGACACCCGTGTGCCAATTCAGATTGTTAGTGAACCAAGTTTCTAAAGAACTACCCATAAAATACTCGGAAATGGCGTAGAACTTAATCAAACCGCCCGTGAGCATTACGGCACCAGAAAGAATGGCAGTGAAACGCACACCCATTTTATCCAAAATGATACCGGCAAAAATCAGGAAGAACACAAATACGTTCAGGAACGTCTCGGCACCTTCCATCGTACCGAAGGCCTTGGAGTCCCATCCGCGAGTGGATTCCATCAACTCCTTAATGGGGGAGAGGATATCCATAAAAATGTAGGCGCAGAACATAGCCAGCGCCAGCAACAGCAACGCAATCCATCTGATGGCAGCATTGTCTCTCAAAGTTTGTAGTTTTTCTGTCATATTAATATTTATTTAGTGAATAAAATTATCCTAAAATAAGGGGCGCAAAAATACAAAAAATGGTGAATTGCCGTGGCGTGATGTAGAGACGGTGCAGTGCACCGTCTCTACCAATACATATATAACAAAATCATTTATCCTTTCTGTTCTTTGCATTGAACATCAAATCGAAAAGAATATAGCCAATCAAAATACCCCAAATTGTCATTAACAAAGGACTGCTTTTTAAAAAATTATCGGAAAACTTTCCCACTTTCATCCAATAAATCACACTGAAAGTTACACCGAAAAGAACACCAATAATATGAAACTTGTTAAAGTTCTTTTTTAAAAAGTCATTCATAGACATTATAATAGGAATTTATTCTTTTACTTTGAAATTGATTTCTTCCTGTTCCACTTCCTCGCCATCCTTAATGGAATTATACTGATACTCATAAAATTTGGATAAAATCTTGGCTCGTATTTCTTCATCACTCATACGAACCAAATCATAGTAACCAAAACGACAGTACATCATAAAATTCATCAGTTCGTCTCCTTGCAAACCTGTAAGTTCACTCACTATATTTCTATTGTACTTGTCCTGAATTCTGTCGATTTCATCTTCATAAGACAACATTTCATTATACAGTCTGTCCATTTTAGACTTCCTACTATATTTGTCATACAAATAGGTAATAGGGGAACTGGTCATCTTACCTCCTAAAGATAACAAATTGCCATCAGGCTTATAAGTTGCATTGGCTTTTTGAAATTCAGATAATTTTACATCTTCCGCACGCTTATAGTAATCTGGCAATTCCAATGTTACTATATCTTTTTTAAAACCTTCATACGAAGGATTAAGTGCAATGATTTTTACTTCCTTCAACATGGTTGCCTTATAATACAGAAAGAAGTCTTCCATTCCGTAAAATATCTGCTTATTAACACAAACTACCAATTGACGATATATGGATTTTGAAATAACTAACGTGTCATTCAAAGAAAGTTTGATAGTAAAAGAGCCATTATTATCTGAAAATGCAAATTTTTGCGTACTCATATTGTATATGCTTGCTCCAGACAATGGCTGATAGGTTATCCCATCATATACTTTTCCCGTATATGTCTTCTGCTGTGCGAAAACAGACACTATAAACAATAAAATAATTATTGTAGTAAGTATTTTTTTCATAGGCGGCAAACGTACATAAAAATTCTATCTTCTTTAAAAAAATAATGGAAACTTTTTAAACGCCACTATTTGAAAATTGATATACAGAATGTTACATTGTTTTAAACATTCAATTGTTTATAAAACCTCTGTTTATTACTTTATGAGTGAGTTACATATTGATAAAATTGTGCATTTCTTTTCATAAAAAATCATTGAACAAAATAATCCGACTTTTAAACTGGTTTTCTCAACTGAAAATAGAAATTTTAGAAGAAAAAGATATTCACTGATAAAATTTCAGAAAAAAATTTGCTTTTATCCAAGCATCATTAATTCAATAAATTATATTGTTGAAAAGATAGAAAAAGCTGTTCATTAAATTTAATAAGTGACAATTCCAAATAAAGATCGTATTTTTTACAAACCGTATCAACAGCATATCATATATCATTATTTTAAATAAAAGAGAAAAGATAAAATTTTATAGGGGAAAAGGAGTTATTTTTTGAGTGAACTTTCTTGCTTTCTATTTGCCTCCTTTTTTGTACTTTTGCCGCTTTGTTTTATTAGGTAAAATAGGTATGAAAATTATTATCGCATCAGATCACGCAGGTTTTGAGTTGAAAGAGAGACTCAAAGAAAAATTTTCTTCTTCATTTGAATTTGAAGATTATGGTACTAATTCAAATGAAAGTGTTGATTATCCAGACTTTGCACACAAATTGGCAGACAAAGTCGCAAACACTCCTAATCAATACGGAGTATTGATTTGTGGAACTGGCAATGGTATGGCAATGACAGCCAACAAACATAAAGATATCAGAGCTGGCTTATGTTGGTCAAAGGAAATTGCTGCGTTGATTCGCCAACATAACAATGCAAATATTTTGGTGATGCCGGCACGCTTCATTCCTGAAGAGACTGCATTTGAAATCTTTACTACTTTTTTCTCTACTGATTTTGAAGGTGGTCGCCATCAAAGAAGAATAGATAAAATTAATTTAAAATAGTATGGATCAGACTATTCCGGGAGATTTTTCTCAGGATTTGAAAGATAAGGCCTCCTATCTCAGACATAGTTTCATTGAAAGTCTTGAAATGCACCTGCTATCTTTGGAATCCCAGCTTGTCAATCATGGTGTTGCTGTTCGTTGGGCGCAAGATGAGGAGAGTTTGAAAAACTCCATCGTGGATTTGTTGCCAAACAAGCAGTATAATAAAGTTTGTATTGATTTGCCTCGAGTTCCGAATTTTTTGAATGATTCGGGTAATCTGATGAATACTTTCTCTATTGAAAGTGTGGCAAACCATGAGAATGAGGTTGATACGTTGATTATTCAATCCGATTTTGCAATAGCGGAAAACGGTGCTTTGGTGTTTGTTGACAAACCATCCAAAGATTGTTTTAATTTGGTTAAAAATATCATTGTTTTAGTCAATATTGACCAAATTATTGTTTCTCAAGATGACCTTTCTCTGTTTTTGAAACTTAAAAATCATAATTCCAACGATTTTCCAAGAGATGTTAAGATTTTAAGCAATTCTTACGATAAATTGGAAGCTGATTTGTTCAGAAGTTCCGATTCTGCTGGATTCACAGTTGAACCTGTCAGTGTTTCGGTTATTTTATATGAGAATGATGTGTCTTATATTTTGCAAGATACTTCCTTAAGACAATCTCTTTATTGTATCAATTGTGGAAGATGTGCGGAAGTTTGTCCAGTTATGAAATCTTCTAATTCTTGTTCTCCTATAGAATTGATAAAAAACAATTGTTTTGATAGTTATAACAAAACACAGTCTATTTTCCAGCAGACTACTTTATGCGGAAATTGTCAAGAAGTTTGCCCGGTTGGAATTAAGCACATTGACTTGTTGGTTTACGAAATGAATTTGGTTAATTCCAATGTCAGTTATTCCAAAAGCAAACAGTTGTTTTCATTATTTTCTAAACGGAGTAAACTAAATAAATTCAATTCTAATTTTTTACGTTTTTTCTTCATTAAACGATTTTTTGGTAAAAATAAGACTCTTTATAATTATTTCAGTGCTCAAAAATCACAGTTTTTTAATATAACTCATAGTATTCCAGAGAAGGAAGATGACATACTCCAGTAATCAGATATTGCAAGATAAAATTAGGCAATTTGTCAAAAAGTACTATAAGAACGAACTTTATAAAGGAATAATATTCTTTGTATTAATCGTTCTTTCTGCATTTATTGCTTTTTCTCTTTTTGAATATTTTTCCTATTCCAATTCGGTTATACGAACCATTCTTTTTTATGGTTTTATTGCACTTTTTGTTATAAATCTTCTGTTTTATATCCTTTTTCCATTGTGTAAGATTTTTGGATTGGGAAAACAACTGACTAATGAACAGATTGCTGGCATTATTGGCAAACATTTTACTTCAATTGATGATAAACTATTGAATTTGTTTGAACTGGAAAAACAGATGCAGCAAGGTGACTACAAGAGTTTCGAACTTTTATCTGCAGCTATTGATACGAAAATTGATTCTTTTAAAACATATTCTTTCGTACAAGCAATCCCTGTGCAAAAAACAATGAAGTTTGCACGTTGGATTATCATTCCTATCGTCATTTTTATATTGATTTTCTCTATTAAAAGTGAGGTTTTTACCGAATCAACCAAACGTATTGTGCATTATTCTACAGTTTATGAAAAACCTGCTCCTTATTCTTTTCAAATAGAAAATGACAAATTAACCGCTTTTCAGCATGATGATTTTACTGTAAACGTGAAAATTAAAGGTGATGAAGTTCCTAATGAAGTTTACATTAAATACCAGAATAGGAGCTTCAAATGTTTGAAAAAAAGCAACACTGAATTTTCATATACATTCTCAAATTTACAAAATAATACTGATTTTCAGTTTATTACGGATGAAGTCCAATCTACGTTATATACGTTGAGTGTATTGCCTAAACCTGTTACATTGGGTTTTGAAATGCACTTACACTATCCTGCCTATTTGAATAAACCGGATGAGGTAATTGATAATATTGGAAATGCCACTGTTCCGGAAGGCACGCAGATTCAATGGAATTTTTATACGAAAAACTCTGATAATCTTGTATTTATAATTAATGACGTACCTAAAGTATTACAATCTGAAAATGATAAATACATAGTTACGACAAATGCTCGAAATAGTTTTACTTATTCCATTTTTAATAAGAACAAATATTTTACCAGCAAGGATACCTTAACGGATGAAATTACAGTTGTGAAGGATATGTATCCTGAAATATTTGTAATCAGTCAGCAGGATTCGTCCTACCAGGATCGCATTTACTTTAAAGGTAATATTAAAGATGATTATGGTTTTTCGTCTTTGCAGTTTGTATATAACAAATATAATGCGGATGGTAAGAAAATAGAATCCGGAAAAACGTTGAATATTCCTATAAACAATAGTGTCACTATCCAGGATTTTTACTTCTATTTTGATCCATCAACTTTCCGTTTGAATCCTGGTGAAAAGATTGAATATTATTTTCAAGTATCTGACAATGATGGTGTTAATGGTCATAAAACAAGTAAATCCAATGTAAATAATTTTCATCTTAGAACGTTAGAAGAAATTAATAAGGATTTGGAAAAGGCCGAACAACAGACTAAGTCAGATTACAACGAGCTTATTGACCAATCTTCCAAATTGATGAAAGATATTGACAAACTTCAAATGCAGATGCTGCAAGAGAAGGAGTTATCTTGGCAGGATAAAAAGAAGTTGGAACAATTGATGGAACAATATCGTCAGTTGGAGCAGCAAATCAACGCTATGAAGCAACAGGAGCAGAATAAGCAAAATGTTGAGAGCCAGTATAAAAACTTGGATGAAGATATCATTAAGAAGCAGAAAGAGCTTCAAAAACGCATGGACCAGGTCTTATCCGATGAAATGAAGCAGATGATGCAGAAAATGCAGGATATGATGAAGAACATGAATAAGGATCAGGTCCAGAATCAAATGAAAAAAATGAAGCAGAATGCGCAGGATTTAAACAAGTCATTAGACCAGCAACTGCAACTTTATAAACAACTTGAATTGGAGAAAAAAGTAAATGAGGCAGTTCAAGACTTGCAGAATCTTTCCAACGAATTAAAATCCAATGCACAGCAAACCCAAGATAAAACGATAAATAAGGATTATTTACTTCAACAACAAAACAAAATTGAGCAGAAATTTAATGAAATAAAGAAAGATATTCAAGATATTAATCAATTAAACAAGCAGTTAGAAGAACCGACAAATTTCAAAAATACGCAGGATTTGCAAAACAACATAAATCAAATGTTGCAGCAAAGTCAGCAAAATTTGAATAAAAACAACAGACCGAAATCTTCAGAAAATCAAAACAAGGCGGCGGATTCCATGGAGCAGCTCGCTGATCAGCTCAATAAAGACTTTAACGAAAGCGAAATGGAGCAGGTTTCTGAGGATATAGAGACTATAAGGCAGATATTGGATAATCTTGTCAATATATCCTTTAATCAGGAGGAAATATTATCTAAAACAAAGACAATTAAGGGTTCTTCTCCTATTACTTCAGATCTTCTTTCTAAACAACATAAGGTGGCGAACGATATGAAGCATATTGAAGATTCACTGAATATGCTGGCTCGTCGTCAAATGGCCGTAAAACCTTTTATACAGAAGGAAGTTTCAAAGATTCAAGATTACATGAATTCCAATAATAATTTCATGCAAAACAGACAAATGGCGTATGCTGCAAAGGATCAGCAGTTTATTTTAACTTCCATGAATAATTTGGCGTTAATGTTAAAGGAATCGATGAAGGAGATGCAGAAGAAGAAAAGCGAATGCAAGTCCAAATGTAATAAATCGGGTAATGGTTCTTGCAACAAACCGGGAGGAAAGGAAAAGAGTAAAAAAACATCGGCACGTGAACTCCAACAGCAATTAAACAGGCAGATGGAAGCGATGAAGCGTTCTATGCAGCAAAATGGAAAGGAGGGTCAAAATGGCCAGCAGCAAAAGATGAGTGAACAATTTGCCCGAATGGCTGCCCAGCAAGAAGCTATTCGTAAAATGTTGGAGGATTATGACAATGCCCAAAAATCTGAAAATGGAGTAGGGGATAAGACTATCGAGCAATTGATAGAAGAAATGAAGAAGACGGAAAAAGAGTTGGTGAATAAAGTAATCAATCAACAAACCATGCAGCGTCAAGAATCCATAACCACTCGTTTGTTGCAAAGTGAACGAGCAGACATGCAGCGAGAAAAAGAAGAGGAAAGAAAATCAACGGAAGCTTTCCAAGTTCCACGAATCAATCCACCGAAGGATTGGAATTTCGATGTTCAGAAAAGCCAACAGAATGAAATGCTTCGTTCTGTTCCTGCCAATTTGAATTATTATTACAAAGAGAAGGCAAATAGTTATTTTTACAATATTGATTAAATCCGAATCTATGATTAGTATAATTTCGAATGATTTAGATCAGACCACTATTTATAGAAAGGTTCTACAACTTCTTGAGAATATTACTGATGAGTATTCTCTTCATGCTTATTTTGGAGTACTATCTATGTCAAAACAAGAAGTTGTAGAGTATTTATTGTCGTTAGGAAAACATTTCTTAGTTGATTTTGAGTGTATTATTGAAAATGACGGAATTACATTTAAATATCAATCATCAGAGACGATTTTTGATGGCATAGTTTCCTATTTTGAGAAAGGGGCTTTCAAGGATTTAACGGATGATGTACTGTATCAATCAGATTATAAGCAGATTGATTTTACGATTCACGTGAAACCTAAATTTAACATACAAAGAGAATCCATTAATCAAATTTCAGTCAGCAAACCACACTTCCAGATATGAAAAATTTCTTCTTGTTTGTTTTATTTATTTTAAGTGTTTTCTTATCAGAAGCTGCTCATTATAAAATTTTGTTTATTGGTAATAGTTATACAAGCGTCAATAATCTTCCTCAATTAATACATGACATATCCCTATTCTCAGGTGATACGATAATTTTTAGCAGTTGTACACCGGGTGGTGCTACTTTCAAGCAGCAGGTGACACAATCGTTGCCTTATATTCAGCAAGGCGGTTGGGATTATGTTGTGTTGCAGGCGCAGAGCCAAGAACCATCTTTTCCTTATGGTCAGTTTATGAGCCAAACATATCCTTATGCAAAACAATTATGTGAGAATATTAGGGAGTACAATCCTTCGGCTCGAATTGTTTTTTATATGACTTGGGGAAGGGAAAACGGTGATTCTTATAATTGTCAATTCTATTCTCCGCTTTGTACGTATGAAGGTATGGATAGTTTGCTGCATGCCCGATATATGATGATGGCAGAAGATAACTTTGCAGAGGTTTCTCCTGTAGGATATGTTTGGCATTCCGTTCGTGAAAATTATCCTGAAATAGAGCTTTATCAGAGTGATGAAAGTCATCCTTCTTTAGCTGGTTCTTATCTTGCTTCGTGTTGTTTTTATACTATTTTCTTCGGCAAGACACCGAATCAGATAACGTACAATCCTGGAATACCAGAAGAGCAGGCGCTAAAGATACGAAATACCGTAAAGAGTTTGGTTTTTGATTCTTTATATAAGTGGTCTTTTGCCGAGCATGATTCAGTCCCTGTGTTATATCATGAAAGTAATTTTATAAAGATTTTTCCAAATCCTGCATGCTCGAAAATATCTATTGTATTGCGTGAACATTCTTTTGATAAATATGATGTGAAAATATTTTCTATGCAGGGAAATCTTATAAAGCATATTTCTGAATGTGCTGTTATGAAGGAGGAAATTAATGTTTCCGATTTACGTCCAGGGGTCTATATCGTTAGTATATCTTCTTCCAATCACGTTATATACCGTCGAAAATTTATCAAAATAGAATAATGATTTCGTTTGAATTTATAGAACCGTGTAATTATGAGTTAACACTTCGTCACAAGCAATGGCTTAAATCAGTTGTTAGAAAAGCAGGCTTGGTGCCAGGTGATATATCGTACCTTTTTTGTGATGATGCCTATTTATTGGAACGCAACATTCAATTTCTTAATCACGACACCTATACTGATATTATTACATTTGATGATTGTGTTGGTGATATTGTGTCGGGTAATATTATGATTAGTTTGGATAGGGTAAAGGAAAACGCTCAAAAATTTGAAACTTCTTTTGAAAGAGAGTTATTGCGAGTAGTTGTGCATGGCACGTTACATCTAATAGGATATAAAGATAAAACCGATGAAGATGCTACCATCATGCGGAAAATGGAAAACGAATCATTAAATGATTTTTACGCCATGTAACTTTTAGTGGTTTGAAAATAAGAACTTTATAAAAACGTTTCACGGGAAATGGAAATCAAGTACGATATAATAGTTGTGGGTGCGGGTCATGCAGGATGCGAAGCTGCCGTGGCTGCTGCCAAGCTCGGGAGTAAGACACTGCTTATAACAATGAACCTTGCTTTGGTTGCTCAGATGTCTTGTAATCCTGCAATGGGTGGTATTGCGAAAGGACAGATTGTTCGGGAAATTGATGCTTTAGGTGGAATGTCAGGTATTGTGACGGATAATACGATGATACAATTCCGTATGTTGAACCGGTCAAAGGGACCAGCCATGTGGAGTCCTCGTGCCCAATGTGATAAAACCAAATTCTCACTTTTTTGGCGGAAAATTCTTGAGAATACTGAAAATTTGTCTCTTCGCCAAGATACAGTGGAAGAATTGGTGTTTGAAGATGACCACGTGATAGGTGTGAAAACACAAATGCAGCAAACTATCTTTGCCAAGAAGGTGATATTGACCAATGGCACTTTTCTTAATGGTAAAATACATATTGGAGAAGTTAACTTTTCTGGAGGTAGAATAGGGGAGAGTGCGTCTTTTATACTCTCAGACCAGTTGAAAAGTAGAGGTGTAAGAACGGAAAAGCTTAAAACAGGAACACCTGTACGCATTGATGGTAGAACTGTTGACTTTTCTAAAATGATAGAACAACCTGGAGATACTGATCCGGCCAAATTCTCTTTTTCTAATACGAATCCGCTTTCCGTTCAACATAGTTGTTGGATAACCTATACTAACGAACAAGTACATGATGTTCTTCGTACTGGTTTTGAAAAGTCTCCAATGTTTCAAGGTCGAATACAGGGCGTTGGACCACGTTATTGTCCTTCTATTGAAGATAAAATTGTCCGCTTTGAAGGTCGCGGGAAACATCAGCTTTTTTTGGAACCGGAGGGTGATGATACGATAGAATATTATTTAAACGGTTTTTCTTCTTCTTTGCCCGAAAACGTGCAAGTGGATGCTATGCATCTGATTCCCGGACTTGAAAAGGCAGAAATTTTCAGACCCGGTTATGCTATCGAATATGACTATTTTGATCCTACCCAATTACACTTTTCTTTGGAATCAAAAATTGTCGGTAATCTCTATTTGGCTGGACAAGTTAATGGCACAACCGGATATGAGGAAGCCGCATGCCAAGGATTAATGGCTGGAATAAATGCACACCTTGCTATTCAAGGTAAGGAACCGTTGATTTTGTCTCGTTCCCAAGCTTATATCGGTGTCCTTATCGATGATTTAGTTACCAAAGGAATTCAGGATCCTTATCGAATGTTTACCTCTCGTGCGGAATATCGTATTTTATTACGTCAGGATAATGCAGATGAGCGGCTAACACCTCTTGGATATCAGTTAGGGCTAATTTCTCATGATAGATTTTTATCTTTTACTGAAAAATATCAAAAACAACAGTTGATTGTCGATTATTTAGAATCTCATATTACGAGCTTTAATGTTTACAATCCACATTTGGCTCAATTGGAATCTGCAGAATTGTTACATAATATTAAGTTAGCCCAACTTTTGCTACGTCCTCAAATTGAGATTCAACATTTTATAGAATGGGATGAAAATTTTGCGAAATTTTTAGAGGAAATTCAAGCTGAATCGGAGCAGATAACCAATGCTGAAATAAGTATTAAATATCGGAATTATATTTTGAAAGAGGAGGAATTGGTGGAAAAATTTGCCCAATTGGATTCCATAAAACTCCCAGTGGATATATCTTATGATGATTTTAGTAGCTTATCGAAAGAGGCAAGGGAAAAATTGCAAAAAGTCAGACCACTAAATTTGGGACAGGCATCCCGCATTAGCGGAGTTAGCCCGGCAGATGTGACTGCTCTCATGATATATTTACAGCAGAAACATAAATAGCTGAAAATCAAATACATATAATTTTAATACATAATTTTTGCATTTTTTTCAATAAAATGACGTTCATATCATTTTATTGAAAAAAACACTAATAATGGCAAATTTTAACATTTGCTATTGACTATCAACATATTAAGTGAGATAAGTGAAGTAGTCTCGCTGGGAATCGAACCCAAATCTCAGGTTTAGGAAACCTCCGTTCTATCCATTGAACTACAAGACCATCAGGAGGGCGGCAAAAATACAAAATTTGATTATGTCACCCCCAAAAAGAATTTCAAAATTTTAAATACAGAAAGGTATCTGTTCTGTTAGATGTCTAATTGAAGCATTAGTGTTTTTTTAAATGATCTTGTAACGTCAAAGGATTTTCCATGAATGAGCAATTTGTTGTTTTTTATTATCTTTTCTATTTTGTCCAAATTGATAATTGTGTTTTTGTTGATTTTCTGAAATTTTGAGCTCGGCAGTTTTTCTTGAAAATATTTGAGCGATGTCCTCATGGTTTTAGTTGTCCCATTTTCAAAATGAATGACCACTTCGTGATTCATTACGTTCAAGTATTCAACATCGTCAAATAAGATGCGCAAAGATTCTCGTTTCCGATTTCCTTTTAAAAAAATGGATTCTTTGCTGAATTGAGCTTTTTCCAGTATTTTATTGTTATATAGCGGAGCATCTTCAGCAACCATGGGATAAAATGTTTTTAACTTGTTTTTCGGAATATAGGTATTTAATATTTTTCCAATGATATTTTGAAAATCTTCCGTTTGTAACGGCTTGACCAAAAAGTCGTAAAAACCCATTCTTAAATACTTTTTCAGGTTACGAGTATGCTTTTTTTCACACATACCGATGATAAATGGAGGTCTATGTACATAATTCAATATGGCGGAATCCTCAATATCTATGAATAATAAATCTGGATGATAAGTATTAAGACTTTCCAGAGTTTCTGCCGGATTATGTAGGCAAATAGTTAGATTAATAGATTTAAAGTTTGATAATAAACAAGTTAGAAGATTTTCTTCTTCTTCTGAATGAATGTAAATAATACATGTGAGAAAATTGTCTTTCATAAAGGATTAAATTTTAGATAAAACAAAGATAAATAAATTGACAATATATTCTATTATACTGAAATTTATCAAAAAGTGACACTTTTATGCAAAAAAATAACATAAAACACTCATTTATTGGCAATATATGACATATAATCGGAATACGACATAAAAACATAATTTTATGTAGAAAATAGTAGATATCTTGTCAGATTATGATCAAAAAAGAAGAGATAAAAGGCATAAACATATTTTTTATTCAAACACTCATTTTTTTGTATTTTTGCCGCCCCTATAGAAATTATTCATCACTAAATTATAATCAAATGAAAAAAGTATTTCTATTAATGACAATGGCTGCTTTCATTTTGTGCGGAAATTTTGTTTTCGCACAAGAAGATACCGCCAAAAAAGACGAAGGTTATAAATTTACCGTCGTTAAAGAAAATCCGATAACTTCGGTTAAAGACCAAAACCGTGCAGGTACTTGTTGGTGCTATTCCACACTGGGCTTTATTGAAGCTGAATTACTCCGTATGGGGAAAGGTGAATACGATTTTTCCGAAATGTACATTGTATCAAATACTTACAATGACCGTGCGAAGGCTGCTGTCCGTACTCATGGCGATGTTTCCTTCTCCCAAGGCGGCTCTTGCTATGATGTCATCTACGGTATGAAGACTTTCGGTCTCGTTCCTGAAAGCGAAATGCGTCCGGGTGCCGCATACGGTGACACACTTTCCGACCATACCGAACTTTCCGCCATTACTGATGCTATTGTCAAAGCCATTGCTGAAGGCGACCATAAAAAACTTCAAACTAATGCTAATAATGAAGTTCTTTGGCTAAAAGCTGTGGAAGCAGTTCACAATGTGTATCTCGGTGAATGTCCGAAAGAATTTACATACAATGGCGTCAAATATACGCCGAAATCTTTCTATGAATCACTCGGTTTGAATGCTGATGACTATATTTCCATTACTTCCTATACACATCATCCTTTCTATGAGAAATTTGTCCTTGAAATTCAGGATAACTGGCGTTGGTCTCAATGCTACAACCTTCCTTTGGATGAAATGATGGAAGTTTTCGACAATGCTATTGATAATGGCTATACCGTTGCTTGGGGCGCTGACGTCAGTGAACCAGGTTTCCGTATGGGCGTTAAGAAAGGTTTCTGTGTTCTTCCTGAAACTAAGGCTTCCGCTATGATTGGTAGCGATATGGCTCATTGGACAGGCATGAGTGCAAAGGAAATCCAAGACGAAGCCGCTAAACATCCTACACCACAACGCTGGGTTACCCAAGAAGAACGTCAGGCAGCTTACGATAACTGGGAAACAACCGATGACCATGGTATGGTCATTTATGGTAAGGCAAAAGATCAGGATGGAAATGATTACTATATGGTTAAAAACAGTTGGGGTGATTATGGCGAATACCATGGAATGTTCTACGCTTCTAAAGCATACGCTCGTTACAAAACAATGAATATTGTTGTCCATAAAGACGCTATCCCAAAAGATATCAAGAAAAAACTCGGTATCAAATAATGTGAAAGTAAGGGCCCTTACCACATCTATATCTCACCTTTACAAAGATACAGAGGAATCGGGAAATCCGGTTCCTCTTTTTTTGTGCCTGCGGTGGAAACCGTACACAAAGAAGTTTAAAGTTTAAGGGGGAATAGCACAAGTCAACGTCAATGGTCAAAGTTTATAAGTAGAAAAGTAGAGACGTGGTGTACCGCGTCTCAAACTCAAACAACTAATGGCCAACAGCGGTCTTGAGACAAATACATATACGTTAAAAAAAATTAGTGAGAATTTTGTGATTATATGTAAATTAGTGAGAATTTGCAGGAAAATGCCAAAATAATTGGTGAGAATTTTGTAGTTTTTATTTTTGACGAGGTGCAGTTTTGCCCCAAAGCCCGCCAAGCTATTCGCAAATTGGTGAAAGATCATCGTTTCGACTATATTGAGACGGGCTCGTTGTTGTCTATTAGAAAAAACGTAAAAGATATCCGCATACCCAGCGAAGAGACACAAATAACATTGTATCCAATGGATTATGAGGAATTTTGTTGGGCATTGAAAGATGAGGCGACGGTTCCATTGCTTCAACATTATTTTGAGCAATACCAATCTTTGGGCGATGCCATCGTGCGGAACCTGTTGCGTGATTTTCGGCGCTATATGCTTGTAGGTGGTATGCCGCAGGCTGTTGTCGCTTATCTTGAAACGGCCAATTTCGAAAAGGTGGATGCTGTAAAACGCGAAATCCCTGCTGGAGAAAGCATCCGTATAGCATTGTGTTATGCGTTCAATCTCGCATCAGCATCTGCTGCGTATGGCGTATCTTGTGGCGTAAGTTGGTGGCTATACAAACGTGCAATAAAAAGATGTTAAAAATATTCTTATTATGAAAAAAAAAGGTAATCAACACGGGTAGTATTATTTTATTTACTGTAGTAATAATCTTAATAGCATTTATTGTCATGAAGTATGTGCTTGATGAAAATGTACCTGATTTGGTATTTATTCTTTTAGGATTCTCTCTTTTTGTACAATATTTGCCCCTAAATTCCGTTATTCAAAAGTTCTAATTCTTTTTTTATGCGGAAATTATGCTTATTGATTCTATCCTCCCTCTTTGCTGTTGTCGCTTTCGGACAAAAAATCACGATTAGCGGCTATATGTATGAGCGTGGAAGTATGGAATCTCTGCCAGGCGGATTGGTCTATGATCCAGTCTCACAGACAGCTGCCACGACCAACACCTACGGTTTTTATACGTTGACATTGCCCTATCGGGATTCTTTGTATGTCGTGTTCTCGAGTTTTGGTTATATGACGGATACGCTTCGTATTGATAAAGCGATAGATTATGAGTATGATGCGAAATTAGCGAAAATAACGACCTTGGAAGCCGTAAACATCACGGCAGAAAAGAACAACACGGAGCTGGTTCAAATGAGTTCAATCTCCTTGACAGCCAAAGAAGTAAAGAATGTGCCGATGCTTTTCGGCGAAAAAGACGTTTTCAAAACTCTCCTGCTGATGCCGGGCGTGCAGTCGGGCTCGGAAGGTACATCAGGTATTTACGTGCGTGGTGGAGGTCCCGACCAGAACCTCATCATCTTAGATGAGGCCACTATTTACAACGCCAACCATCTTTTGGGCTTCTTCTCCATCTTCAACGGAGATGCCATCAAGTCTGTGGAATTGGTGAAAGGCGGGTTCCCGGCACGTTATGGCGGACGGCTTTCTTCCGTAATTGATGTGACGATGAAAGACGGAAACAAAGAATCTTTTCATGGAGAAGGCGGCGTGGGGCTCATCTCTTCCAATCTTATGTTGGAGGGCCCGATTGTGAAAGATAAGTCCTCGTTTATGATTTCCGGTCGAGCCACATATTTGGATTTATTCTTAGTGCCCATAATGAAAATCGTGGCGGATGGCAGTTCATTAGGTTACTATTTCTTCGATTTGAATGCTAAATTCAATTACACCATTAGTAAAAAGGACAAAATTTACGTAAGTGCTTATTATGGTCAGGATAAGTTTCATTTGAGTGAAAATTATTCTTCTGGCTTTTTAGATAGAGAAAAATTTAATGTGGGTCTCTATTGGCAGAATGCGACTGCGACGGCTCGTTGGAACCATTTGTTTACCAGCAAGGTGTTTTCCAATATGTCGTTTGTCTTCAGTGATTATAAGATGAATACCTATTCAAAGTATAATTGGCATTATAGAGAGAATAATCAAATAATTGATGAATCTTTTTCCTCGGATTTCAATTCTGGAATCCGTGATTACACGTTAAAATATGATGTGTCTTTTATTCCCAATGCCTCACATAAGATTTTGGCTGGTGCGGCGGTGACGTATCATGAGGCGCGTCCCAACGCGATGATGATGAAAATGGATACAACAACTATGCGTAAAGTGGAAAAGGCTCCGGGTTTGGAATATGCGGTTTATGCGGAGGATGAAATCAACATCCGCAATCGGTTCAAAATCAATCCGGGTATTCGCCTGGTCTGCTTTTCTGTGCCGCACAAAACCTATTTCTCTCCTGAACCTCGCCTTTCGATGAGTTACAATATTTTGTCGAACTTGGCGGTCAAAGCTTCGTATGCTATGATGAGCCAGGACATGTTACTGTTGAGTACCAGTACGATAGGTTTGCCAACAGATTTGTGGGTGCCCGTTACGGATAAAGTCAAACCCCAACGCTCACAGCAGGTGGCATTGGGCCTGCATTATGATTTGAAAAAGCCGCGTCTGTCTTTCTCTTTGGAAGGTTATTACAAGAAGATGGATAATCTTTTGGCCTATAAGGAAGGTTCTTCTTTTTTTATTAGCATGATTGAAAATCTCTTGGATGAAACACCGGCAGCCGCCTCCGATTTTCAAAATCAGTGGAGCGAACAAGTGACCAGCGGACAGGGCTGGTCGTATGGTATGGAATTTCTTATTAGAAAGGAAGTTGGTAAGTTTACGGGGTGGATTGGCTACACGCTGTCGTGGACCAAACAGCAGTTTGACGAACTGAACTTCGGAAAACCTTTCTTTGCACGATACGACCGCCGCCACGATGTGTCCATTGTGTTGATGTATAGCCCGACGCCTAAAATCAATCTTTCTTTATCATGGACTTTTGCTACGGGAAATGCTGTGACATTGCCAAATTCCGTGTATATGTCTCAAACTATGGATTCTTATTTGCAACAAATACAATCTCCTGACCATGATCCGAATTATGGCTATTATTATGGCTATATCGAAAATTATGGGGAAAAGAACAATATTCGGATGAAGCCGTTCCATCATTTGGATGTCGGTGTTCAATTTATCAAACCGCATAAAAAAGCGGGGCAGAGTATTTTTGAAATCAGTATTTACAACGTTTATAATCATAAAAACCCGTTCTTCTATTTTGTTGAAGATGATTATACGAGTTATTATGGGAATAATAATCGTGCGGTACAGAAAATCAAGCAGATAAGTATTTTCCCCATGATTCCAACATTTACGTATCATTTCAAATTCTAATGCCATGAAAAATCTTAGCCGTATTCTATTTATAATACTGACCACGATGCTTGTTTCATTTGTGTTAAGTAGTTGCATTGATGAGGTGGATTTGAGTGACCAAATCAATGAAAAACCGAAATTGGTATTATATTGCCGATTATGTCCGCAAATGGATTCCACGTTTATTATGTTGTCAAATACGCAGTTGTTGTATGGCAGTGGCAGTCATCAGGAAATCGCACTGCTGCCAGATGGAATTGTAGAGTTGTCGGCAGATGGAGAACATTGGGCGCGAGCCACTTTTTTTGCACCAGCAAATTTATATTTGATTACTCGCCAGGAATTTCCTATTGAGGAGGGACATACCTACTATATTCGTGCTTCAAGAACTGGATATGACGACGTTTCCGCCGTATGCACGGTTCCGTACAGCAGGCCTGTGGATGCCCGTTTTGACACCGTGACAGTGGATAAGGATGTCCATTGGGGGGAAATATGGGATATGCCGCACAAAGATGCCTATGTCCAATGGCATGATTATCCAGGGGAAGATAATTATTACGCATTGGTCAAGTATTATCGACAGGAGTCATATAATCACAATAATGAAGTGTCATATTCATATTATATGGGATATTATGTTTGTTGGTTGGAAGAAGAAAATTCTGAAGGAAAATATTTTTCCGATCAAGGCCGGGACGGCCAGATTTTCCGCTATATCACATACGAACTTTTGGATTTGGAAGATAATCCATATCAAGTTGAAAATGATAAAGATACAAAATATTTTATGGCATTTTTAGATAAAAACAGTTATTTGTACGAATCAACGCTATCTGATGAATACGGTATTTTCAATAATTTTTTATTGGAACCCTTACATACTTATTCCAACATAGAAAACGGGTATGGACTTTTCGGAGCGTTTACTATGCAGGAAATACCATAGTTGCTGACCACCCCTTTCACTCATTATCCTAAATGTTGGAAGTGTAAAAAAGCGGAGTAGTATTATGAGGTGGATGCCGTATTGGGTGATGCCGCAGTCGCTATAGAGATAAAATCCTTCCGAGAAGCGCAATCCAAGCATCTTCGAGGTTTGAAGGCATTTAAAGAAGAACATCCTGATGCGCGGTTGATAATGGTTTCTCTTGACCCTAATCCCCGATTGTTCAATGGAGTTGAAATCATGCCTGTCAAGTGCTTCCTTGAGCAGTTATGGCAGAAGAGGTCTATATTTTAAAATGAAATTTGTATCTAGCACTTCTGTTGTTTACGGTGGTGACGCAGATTGTGAAACCACAACGGGAAAGTTTGTCCCTTGGCGTAATTTGTAAATTATTTCACTATTTTTACTATCTTTGCAGATTTGAAAAAAATAACTATTTATAGATGAAATATACTGAATATAAAGGACTTAATCTTCCTGAAATTGGGGAAGAAATGAGAAAGCAGTGGGAAGACAAGGATGTCTTCGCCAAAAGTTTATCTACCCGTGAAGGACACGAACGTTTTGTCTTTTTTGAAGGCCCCCCGTCTGCCAATGGCATGCCGGGTATCCATCACGTAATGGCCCGTACCATCAAGGACATCGTCTGCCGTTACCAAACCCTTAAAGGCAAATATGTTGGTCGCAAGGGCGGTTGGGACACACATGGCCTTCCCGTTGAATTGGGCGTAGAAAAGACACTCGGCATCACCAAAGAGGACATTGGCAAAACTATTTCCGTAGAAGATTACAACAAGGCCTGCCGTCAGGAAGTCCTGAAGTTCAAAGACCGTTGGGACGAACTGACCCAGAAAATGGGCTACTGGGTTGACCTCGAGCACCCGTATATCACGTTCGACAACAAGTATATCGAAACCGTATGGTATCTCCTTTCCGAACTCTACAAGAAAGGGCTGCTCTACAAGGGCTATTCCATCCAGCCGTATTCACCGCCTGCCGGCACCGGCCTCAGCTCACACGAGCTCAATCTGCCGGGCTGCTACCGCGATGTGAAGGATACCACCTGCACGGGCCAGTTCAAAGTTAAGAAAGAACAAAAAGTGGCATTGCCGTTCGGCCTCACCGAAGTGCCCGACAATTTCTACTTCCTGGCTTGGACAACCACACCGTGGACACTGCCTTCCAACACGGCATTGGCAGTGGGTCCGAAAATCAAATACAACCTCATCGAAACCTTTAACCCATATTCCGGCGCGCCCGTGAAAATCGTGATGGCCAACAGCTTGGTCAACACCTATTTCAAAGCCGAATGGGCTGAACTGCCGTTTGAAGAG
>JAZUEE010000213.1:0-5607 GCA_045639985.1 Bacteroidales bacterium | reverse complement strand
CGGTAATGTGGCCGAGATGGTTTACGGAGAAAACATCGCTCTGGGCGGCAGTTGGGCGGATCCCGGCTATGACATCCGCATCCAGAGCGAGAAAACTTTCACCGGGCCGTCCCCGATGGTCGGTTTCCGTGTGATTGCCGTGCGCAAATAACGTTGAGACGGTGCACGGCTCCATCTCAAAAATATACCGATTGTCGCTGACGCTCCTAATTCACACATTATCCTAATTCTAAAATGAAATTTGTCTTAATGTGTCTTAATTAGTGAAATTTGTGGGAGTTACGCCGAAGGCGGAATATCCGTTCACTGCAGATAAATCAAAATAATCAATAATGTTTACAATCATAAACAAAAAGTATTATTTTTGCACATTATTTTAAACATTATAAAATATGAAGAGAACATTGTTGCCATCTCAGCAGAGAATGTTGAAGCAGTTGGGAGAAAACTTCCGATTGGCCAGGCTGCGTCGCGATTTATCATCCGAGCAAATTGCCGAACGCGCGGGCATATCTCGTGGAACTCTCGTGAAAATAGAACGCGGTGACGAAGGTGTGGCTATGGGTGCCTATTTCCGCGTGATGTTGTCACTCAATTTAGGTGAGGACATTCTACTTTTAGCCAAAGATGATGAACTCGGTCGCAAACTGCAGGATGCCAAACTGGAAGTGAAAGAAAGGGCCTCGAAGAAATGATAATCTATGTCTATTTTGATAATGAGATGTTGCAAAATCCTAAGCTGATGGGACGCTTGGATTGTCAAATGGTGCGTGGGAAAGAACTGTTCACTTTTGAATACGATGTCGAATGGCTTGCCGACAAGCGCTTTAGACAGTTTGACCCTGATTTGCAACTGTTTGGTGGCCGGCAATATCAACCTGCCGGAAAATCCAATTTCGGCATTTTCTTAGATTCCACTCCAGATCGCTGGGGGAGGGTGCTCCTTGATAGAAGAGAGTCGGCTCGGGCGCATTCGGAGTCTCGTGTGATTCAACCTCTAAGGGAATGGGATTATCTGCTTGGTGTCTATGACGGGGGACGTATGGGAGCGCTTCGTTTCAAATTGAATGAAGATGGTCCGTTTTTAGACAATGATGAATCTATGGCTTCACCACCATGGACATCTCTCCGAGAATTGGAATATGCCAGTATGCAACTTGAGTTAGATGAGAATATTGCAAATAATCGGTGGCTAAGAATGCTGCTCCAACCAGGAAGCTCGTTGGGCGGTGCTCGTCCCAAAGCCAATGTCATTGATAAGAACGGAGCGCTGTGGATTGCCAAATTCCCTAGTCGGCAGGACCGAAAAGATGTGGGTGCGTGGGAAATGGTCTGTATGTCATTGGCGGATAAGTGCGGGATAGAGGTTAGCGCGTCCCAATGTGAGCGATTGGGTAATGCCGATGCGCGAAACTACCATACCTTTTTGACTAAACGTTTCGACAGGTCGTCAGAAGGAAAGCGTCGCCATTTCACATCGGCGATGACCTTGTTGGGCTATCGTGATGGCACTTCCGAGGCCGACGGAGTGAGTTATCTGGGATTGGCAGAATGGATTATGTCCAATTGCTATGATACACAAAGAGATATGGAACAATTGTTCCGAAGGATTGTTTTCAATATGGCAGTCAGCAACTGCGATGACCATCTGCGGAATCACGGATTCCTATATTCCGCCAAAGGCTGGAGTCTATCTCCTGCCTACGATCTCACGCCCGACGAACTCGGCCGGGGATTGCGGTTGAATGTCAATGAAAACGATAATGCCTTGGATTTTGACTTGGCTTTGGAGATTGCTCCTTACCTGGGTATAAAGAACGCCAAAGATATTATTGAGCAAATCAAAAAGGTGGTGAGAAAATGGCACTTCGAAGCCTCCCGATATGGCATTCCACAAGAAGAACAACAACGTGTGGCCTCGGCATTTTCCTTGTGCGACGGCAATTAGAAAATGATAGTGTCTCAATAAACAATTTCAAAACTCAAAAGCAATGAAAACCGATGTCTTACATCAAATCAAGTCCTTCTTTGTTGTAGGTATAATGATTTGCGCTACGGCTTCGGCGCAGACGGTTACGGAGTATGAAAATGCTGGCGGCATCTATCATGAAGTGCGCTCCGACACGGCGAACCCGTGCCGATATACCGAAGACAACCAGGTTTATCGCGCCGGCAACGAATACACGTTCGCCTTCCGCTACTTCAATCCGCAGGGGGAGGAACGTTTTATGCGTGTTTATAAGGAAGCCGTGCGCAAACCGGAAATCAACGAGCAGGGCGATACGAGTTACTATACGTTGCTTTATGGACGCTATATGCTGGTAGATACTTTCGATGAGGATTCCTGTATCCGGCAATATACAGTGCGTATCAATCCAAGCAACATCGGCTACGGCTTTAGCCCCGATTACGACCAAACGGTGGAGGTCTTTGAGTTTTGGCTAAAGAATGGTGCCAGACCATTTGCCCAGTCGGCCTCCGGCATTGTGGAAAACGAACGTAACATTTGGATGCATCCGCCACGTTCTCTGTTGTTGAGTGTTCTGGAACTGAATCCATTCCCTTACATCAAATTTCCGGCAAAAAAGGGCTTGAAATGGAAGTGGAAACTGACAATCGGTTCCCAATGGGGTGATCCATTATGGAAAGAGTGGGAAGGTGCTATCGTCAACAGGTATCGCTATAATATCGTGGATACGTCTTGCTCATTGTCCACGGCATTAGGCACTTTGAATTGCGTGCGCATTGAGGCATCTGCCAAGAGTCGCATCGGCAAAACCGGCCTCACGGCCTATTACAACGAAAAGTACGGCTTCGTCAAATTCGACTATATCAACATTGACGGCTCCAAAATCGTGATTGACTTGCAGTCACTGATGCCTTGTGCCCACAAATCACTCTAATTACCCTGATTTGAAATGAAATTTGTCTTAATGTGTTTTAATTAGAGGAATTTGTGAAAGCACGCCGTAGGCGGAAAATGTCTTTTCAACCCAAGATTCAATGCTCTTTTTACGTTTATCATAATGTAGATTCCAGAAAATCTGCGAATTCTTTTCCATTAACCTAAATGTCACATTATGAAATTATCACGTATTATTTTAGTTGCGGTTGTAAGCCTGACCACGTGCGCCGTGTTTGCGCAGGAGCCAACGATTACATTCAAGAAATTACCGGAAATTCGCGAAATTGTGGAGAAAAAGCCGGCAAAGCGTCCCAAAGCATTGGTGAAACAGGAAAAGGAGTTGGTGGGGAATTTCTGCCGCATTCCCGGTGTCACGGTGACTACCGACACATCCCAAGAGGTGACGTCCAGCTACTATATGCTGGAATGCGAAGTGATGAACAAATCCTACAACCGTTTCCTCGAAGATTTGAAAGCACAGAGCAGAACCGCGGATTATGAGGTGGCCAAAATTCACGATGAAAGCGGCGAACCGTTCTTTTATAGATTTGATGACAAAACAGGAACAGTTTATCAGCAGAAATATGCTCAAAGTCCTGATTATGGTTGGTTTCCGGTGGTGAATATCAGTTATGAGGGTGCGCGACTTTTCTGTCAATGGCTCACCGAGAAGTTGGGCAATGGCGAATGGGAGTACCGGCTGCCGACCGAATGGGAGTGGAAATGGGCGGCCCACGATGGGAGTATGTTACATACCTATGCACTCACAGGACCTTATATCACAAATTATAATGGCAGGGCTCCATATAATTATCGTAAAGTGGGGGATGAATGTATCACGCGGACAGATAGCGGGTTTCAGGTGCTGACCTTCGACGAAAGCGACATTCTACATTATAATTTTCCGATGATATCTTTATCTTGGTATCCCAGTTATAATTATCACTTGTACAATATGTGTGGCAACGTGGCAGAGATGGTCGCAGAAAAAGGCGTTGCCTTCGGCGGCAGCTATGACGACCCCGGCTATGACATCCGCATTGACAGCAAACAGACCTACGGCGAGTATTCTCCCAAGGTTGGTTTCCGTGTGATTGCCGTGCGCAAATAACGTTGAGACGGTGCACGGCACCGTCTCAAAATTATACCGATTGTCGCTGACGCTCCTTTCCCACGAATTATCCTAATTACCCTAATTCAAAATGAAATTCGTCTTAATGTGTCTTTATTAGAGAAATTTGTGGAAGTCACGCCGAAGGCGTTCGTTATTATGTCAATGTCGTATTGTGAATTGTAGGATAAAGCAATTTGAAGATAAAATTAGTTTCATATAAAAAATAGTGTATCTTTGCCGCTTCCCGCCAAACGGGAAGTTTTTATTTTAAATTACTGACAATCAGTTTAATATCTATGAAAAAGTATGCAATTTTAACTTTGTCATTGGTACTTTGTTTTTTTATTTCTACAAGTTCCAAATCTATGCCCGCTAAAGGAAAACCTAAAAAATCAAAATCGGGAGTTGCGGTCTCCAATTTAGACAACTCCGTAAAACCTTCCGCTGACTTTTATCAATATGCCTGTGGCGGTTGGATGAAACTTAATCCACTGGGAGCCGAATATGCACGCTATGGCAGCTTTGATGTTCTTGGTGAAAATAATCAGAAACAATTAAAAGACCTGGTCCTCGGTCTTGCTAAAAAGAAAAACGAAGCCGGCTCGGTAGAACAGAAAGTCGGTGACTTATATAAAGTAGGTATGGATACGGTGACGCTGAATATGCAAAAGGCAGCACCTATTCAAAATGAACTGAAGGCAATCGCCTCCCTCTCTCGTAAAGATCTTTCCGTGAAGTTGGCTGAAATGTCCCTTGATGGCCTTAATCCTTTCTTCGGTTTGTTTGGCTCCGCAGATCCCGACAATAGCGATATGACCATCGCCTATCTCTGGCAAACCGGCCTCGGCATTGGCGACCGCGACTACTATTTGGAAGCTGACCAACAGAATATTCGCGACGAGTATGTCAAATTGATGGCTAATATGTTCAAACTTTCCGGATACAGCACTATCGCTAAAACAGGTCCTGAAAGAGAAATCGCACAACGTGTGCTCGCTCTCGAAAGCATGATGGCCCACTATTTTATGGACAAAACCACCATGCGCGATCCCTATAAGACGGTCAACAAAATGTCCGTAAAAGAGGCCCAGAAGCTGATGCCGTCCATCGATTTGGGTGCCTACCTGAAAGCCCTCAATCTTTCCATCGACGTGGTCAATGTGGGACAGCCCGACTATTTCGCTGGATTGAGCAATATCCTTGCTACTACGGATATGGAAGTTATCCGTGCCTATTTGGCTTGGAACGTCATCAATGCCGCTGCTTCTTATTTGAGCGATGATTTTATTGATGCCGATTTTGAATTTTATGGCAAGGTGCTTTCCGGCAAACAGGAGAACAAACCCCGTTGGAAACGCGTTATCAACACCGTTGATGGTTGCCTCGGTGAAGCTCTCGGCCAAATGTATGTGAAGACCTATTTCCCGGCAGAAGCCAAAACTCGTATGGAACAACTCGTCAAAAACCTTCAATGGGCTCTTGGCGAACGTATCAAAGGTTCCTCTTGGATGACCGATGCCACCAAGAAAGCCGCTCTTGAAAAACTCGCTGCTTTCACAGTGAAAGTCGGCTATCCTGACAAATGGAG
>JAZUEE010000212.1:0-2942 GCA_045639985.1 Bacteroidales bacterium | reverse complement strand
CTCAATGTATCGAGGTAATACGTATTTCTTGAAATCTTCTTCCATCGAGCGGCGGATGACAAAGACTACTTTCTGGTATCCGCTTTCCAAAGCGAAGCGTATGGAGTAGTCCATGATGGTTTCTCCGTGGGGCCCCATAGGGTCTAATGGCTTGAGCCCTCCATATCGACAGCCCATTCCGGCAGCAAGAATTAATAGTGTTGGATTCATTATGATAATGTGCTAATGTGCTAATGTGTTAATGTGTTAATGTGGTAATGTGATAATGAATGTGGCTATGCTTGAAACCTGAAACCTGAAACTTGAAACCTGAAACCCATTACGGTGTCATGTTCAAATATTCGTCGTACATAGTGTTTTCTATTTGTGCTAATTGCTCATTGATATAATGCTTGATGAGATACTTGTCTTGTCGGCTGTCGCAAATTCTACGAAGCGCTTCGTTTACCTCACGAATCGTGCCCACACATTCAAAAGGTTTGTATTTGGATATGCCGCTCAGCTCATCGAAATATTGCTGTAACTCCTTTTTGTTTAAGAGGTCTTCGCCAAAAATGTCAATCATCGTCTTGTCATCAATGAAGGGCGAGAGGATAATGTAGGCGAAAAGGCATTTGGGACAATTGCAGCACCATTTGTTCTCTTTGCTTCCGGCATTGCAACTCTTAAAGATTTTAAAGTATTGAGGGTAGGTTGCAAATTTTTCAGCTATTTGAAGTTCAGTGTGTTGTCGCAGATAACTGAAGTAATGATTGCAACTGTTCATGTACTCATCCACGTAGCTTCTGAAATCTATTTCAAATTCCAAAGATTTGGAATATTGGTGGTTGATGTAAGTCCCAGGGATGGTGGGTTCGTTGGCGGACGATTCGTTTGATAAGGCGATGTCACGAATACCGGTAACGGCGCTGAGCAGGGTGGAGTAGAACGCCAACATAGCGGAAAATGGCGTGTGTCCATTGAGATATCCCTCTTTGTTGAGTTCTATGAGCTTGGGATCTATCTCGCGATGAAGGATGATGATTTGCTCCTCTTTGTCGAATCCTGCCATCCGCGCGCAGTCCAACGTGGCTCCGCGTGGGTTGATGATAAATGGAACGATGTTGCGTTGCGTACGTAGCTCCTCAAGGGTTACGACAGAATCTTTCCCGCCGCCGATGGGAACGATAATACGCTCGCTTGGATTCGTTTTGGGAAAACAAAAGCTTGTGTAATTATCTGCATTGTCACTAAAGGAGAAATTTATAAAATCTTGAAAATCAATATGTATATTGTTTTTATAAGAAAACTCTCCTAATCCTTTCCAATAGAGTTTGGCCCACCACAGCTGTTGTTCATCGTTCAATCGGCAGGGTTTGATGTGGATGATGGGACTGCAGGTGCATTTCCAGTAGCTGATAAGCTCAATCATGCCGATGTTGAAAATGATGCCTTCCAATTCTTGGATGTCTTGCGGCCATTGGGAATAGATGCCTGGGCAAAGTGTCATTTTCGGATTGAAAGTGATGGTGTCACCGATATGAAAATGAAATTCGATGTGGAGACGGTTGTCTTCTACCTGATAGTGATATCCTTCGTAGGTGAATACGGGAAATTTCGAACGTAAATCGTCAAACGTCATAGGCAGTTTTTTTGAAGCCGCAAACGTACACAAAATTATTCGTTTTTTATGCATGACGGCAACGAATAATTTATATTTGATAGACCTATCTCAATTCGTTTTTTTTGTGTACGTTTGCGACCTTGTTTTTTAACCTCAAAAGTATTATCAATATGAATGAAGAAATGCTTAATTTGAAACCGGCAAAGGTTTTCTATTATTTCAATGAAATCACCAAGATTCCTCGTCCATCTAAGAAAGAGGAAAAAATGTCCGAATGGTTGGAAAAGACAGGTAAAGCACTGGGCCTTGAAACCAAACGCGATAAAGTCGGAAATGTGCTGATTTCAAAGCCGGCCACTCCCGGCAAGGAAAATGTCACCCCCGTGATTTTCCAAGCTCACATGGATATGGTTTGCGAGAAAAACAATGACGTTGATTTTGATTTTGAAAAAGACGCTATTCAAACTTACGTGGATGGTGAGTGGTTGAAGGCCAAAGGTACGACGTTAGGCGCAGATGACGGTATCGGCGTGGCAATGGCATTGGCTATTTTGGATGACAAGGAATTGCAACATGGTCCGATTGAATGTCTGTTTACGATTGATGAAGAAACCGGACTTACCGGCGCTGAAGCTGTTGAACCGGGCTTCATGAAGGGCAAAATGCTCATCAACCTCGATTCTGAAGATGAAGGACAATTCTTTATCGGATGCGCTGGCGGCGTGGATACGGTTGTGACATTGGATTGTGAATATGAGAATGTTAAAGATTTGGATGAAGAATATGCTTTCTACAAAGTAATGGTGAAAGGTCTTCAGGGCGGACACTCCGGAGACGACATCAACAAGGGTAGGGGCAATGCCGTGAAATTGCTCACCCGCGTGCTTTGGAACGCCTATTGTGATTACGGCGTGCGCGTGGCTGACATCCAAGCCGGCAACCTCCGCAACGCGATTGCCCGCGAAGGTTTCGCCGTTATCGCTGTTCCCACGGTGAATGTCGAATCCATGCAGGCATACGTTAAGGAAATGGATGCCACGTATAAAGATGAGTTCCATACCACCGATGCCGGCGTTATGGTCTCTATCGAACCGGCAGAAAAGACGGACAAAGTGTTGGATGAATCCCAGCAGATTGATTTGCTTAATGCGTTATTGGTTTGCCCGCACGGCGTTCAGGCCATGTCACAGGATATCCCTGGATTTGTGGAAACTTCCACCAATTTGGCTTCTGTGAAAAAGGCAGAAGATAAGATTACCATCACTACCAGCCAACGTAGTTCTGTGGAATCTCGCAAACAGGCCATCGCCGACAAGGTCGCCACAACATTCTGGATGAT
>JAZUEE010000211.1:0-2781 GCA_045639985.1 Bacteroidales bacterium | reverse complement strand
GAGCACATTCCGTACGGACATTGCTAAACATTCCCCAAGGGCTACCGCATGAGGTGCGAATATAAATGTCGTAAGCCGTATTGGGTTCCAATCCGGAAATCACATAGTTCGTGTCATAAATAGGGAATGCCAAAGATTCGTCCAAGGTGGAGTCGGGGGGCATACAAACCACATCCCAAGAATAATCAGATTCCACGGCGGGAACAATACTAAACTCGATGGAGTTTTCGGTGATTTCGCCAAGAGATCCTGACAAAACAGGACCGCAATCCAAACCTTCAATATAAATGTTGTCCACAGCACCAGCCTGACCAGTACCTATAGAATAATCATTTCTCCATTGAAAATACAAACGTTGAACCCCTCCATATAACGAGTTTAAAACAATGGTGTCTCTTGTCCATTCAACAGAAGTATTGAATTTTCCAAGTTGCGTAAGAGCAGGAGGAACCGTAGTTCCAAAGGTAGAAGGATCCAAGGCAGGACCAATATAAACCCCAATATAGTCACAACAATTTTCGGTTGAATCGCGCCAATCGAAAGCCAAATTATAACCGGCGTAGGTACCGAAATCGATGTCTCTATATGCCCAAACGTATGAAGTAGATGTGATGTCATACGTATTGGTTGCCCCTGCATCATTAGAAACATACATACAATAATTTTCATCTTCTGTATTTTGGTTATCAATATACCACTTGTTGGTATAGATACCATTTACGATAGTCCAGTTGGCATTTTCCGTAGCATCTTCAAAATCCTGAGTATAGGGAAGTACGGCTAAGGTTTGGAAAGTAGTGAAAGAAACACTTTTCCATCTACTCATTTCGCCATCTTCACAATTTGATCTCACATAAAAATAATAAGTCGTACTTGATTCCAGACCGGATAATTGATAAGACATATCGGTAACGGTAGTCATTGGTTCGGTAGTTTCATCAGGAACATCCGTTGCATCATTAGTGTAGTAAATATCAAAAGTAGTTACGTTTTCATCAGCCGTCCAATTTAACTCAGCAGAATTGTTAGTAACGTTTGTTACAGTAAGATTTCTTGGAGACATGCAGCCACCAAGGGCTGCATATGAAAATGTTGTTTTGGGGAGAAAGCCCTTTGCATTAGTAGTTACTTCAGAAAGCGAACTGTAACTGTAACCTTGTACACAAGAACCGGAAGAGGTCACACCGTAAAAAGAAACACTCTTATAAGTACCTATTACTGTATTGTAAAAACCCACCAACAAATTACCTCCATCGTATTGATACGGTTCATCAAATTCAACTTCCATAGTGGTACCTGTTCCGTCCAAAGATCCGGTATAGACTACCGTTGCATTTGCAGGTCCATAATAACTTGAAATACTTGTGGAGGGAACTTCAGCTAAGAACACTTGGAAATTTGCCGCACCCCAACTTGCAGAAGCTGATGAGGAAATGTAGAACGTCATTCCCGATATACTACTACCCGCCATGTCGGACAAATCTGATGCCGGAAATACATATTCGCATTTCAGATAAGCATCACAATAAAGGCCATAGACTGGAACATAGTTGTTTGTCACCGTTCCATCCGCGACCGTCAGGGTTTCCTGCGCTCGCATCGCTGCCGGCAGCATCAGCAAAACCGTCAGCAAAATTAATAGAAGCTTTTTCATAATTGATTAATTTAGTTAATAAATAGGTGAATTGTATATATGTGTTGTTTTTCTTTATCTCTATCAGTAATGTTCGTTTATAGGATTTTACCGTATTTGATTTCGTGTTTTAATAGTTCGTAATTGTAAAAAGGACTTTGTATATACAATCCTGTATCTAAATCCATAATTTTTTCATATAGCTGCGAATTGTATATTAAAAACATAGATTCTTCAACAGATAATTTTTGTTGCTCCATCGCAATCAAAATCAACTGTTGAACCAAAACATCTAATATGAACTTTTGTTCTTTATTCATATCCTATTTAATTTCAGCAAAGCTTTTTCTGTTCCAAAAAAATATTGCTTGTTCAGATTTCTATATGTTAATTCTTTCACCAATGTGCTCAAATCTATAAAATCCCCTCCCAAAATCCTTATTGGGATTGCACTTTTGCAAATCAATAGTGTTAAAATCAATATTTGTTCCGTGATATAAAACCATTATTCTAACGCTCCTCCATTTCGCCTACATACAATTGTCAAATCCCCTATCGCATCTTCTAAAGAGAGTTGATGCTCAGCATCATAACACTCCACTAAAAAATCAATCCCACCAAAACGATATAAATAATTAAATGCCTGCTTTGGCGAAATATCATATTTATTCGCGAACGCATTAATGCAATAAACGCAATAAGTAGTTTGATTCTCCAAATAGGTCATTTCAATAAAATTAAAATTGTATATATGTATTGTTTTTTTTTATCTCTATCAGTAATGTTCGTTTATAGGATTTTGCCTAATCCAAAAAAAGAGCGCAAAGATATGAAGTTTTTTTTATTAATAGTGGACTGTTGATAATTTTACAAATTCCTTAACCCTAAATTTTCAACCTGAAACAAAGGTAGAGATGCTGCACAACGTCTCTACGAAGAAATAAAAAAAGGCCGTTCCCGCAACCGAGAACAGCCTTAACTGTTAATTGTAAATTGTCAATTGTACCTTATTTCTTTACGATACGTTTTGTTACCACGCCGTTTTCGGTTACCACGCGTACGAAATATACGCCGTCAGCATAACCGCGGATATCCAATGTGGCATGCGTGTCTTCCACTTTCGTCGTGCCGATGAGTTTGCCGTAAAC
>JAZUEE010000210.1:0-2670 GCA_045639985.1 Bacteroidales bacterium | reverse complement strand
TGCAAAGCTGTACCTAACAGATAGGAAGTAGGATTCAAACTCATCCCACCATCACTTGTATAAATCATAGTGGTATCCACCACCGAAGTGGCTGTACCATAGGCAACTAAAAGTATAGCCTGGGTTGAGTGATTGGCAGTGCACAAACACTGACTAACCAGACCATTATTATCAATTGATGGAATGTAAGCAGAACCTGAATATGTCACAGCCGAGAGGCAGTTGGTAATAGTTCCCGCGTTTTCAGCCACAAAGGCGGGTTGTTGCAAACGCAGGTCGGCGGCATTGATACATCCTGTCAAAGAAGAGCCAGCGGAGAGGCTTTTCACCATAGCGCCACAGGAGCTGCGCACCAAGGCAAGGTCTTTAATGCTGCCGTTGTCCACATAGCCGAAGAGGTTGTCGCCGTAAATGCCGGCAAGGTAATGGCCGTCACCGTCAAAATGGCCCTTAAAGGGTTGTTCGGCCGTACCCACTGCCGTCCAGAGGTTGGCGGGTATGGCACCTTCGGCCCATTCCATATAGTTTTCACTCTCCGTACGATTCAGGTCCAAATCCTTAGCTAAGAGGAAATAGGTTCCATTGCCGTTTTTGGGAACGGTGTAATCGTCGAGGAGAAACGTTCTTCCTGAATTAATGCCTTTTTGGAAGTCATACCAGTCGTCTAACGAAGCAATAATACAGGGGTTGGCTTCGGTGCCCACTAAAGGTTCTTTTTGAGATGACAAATAATAGGCTTTGGTATAATTGCCCAATGTCGCATTCAGCACAAAGCGGCCTTGCGCCAGCAGATGCAGGATGTTTCCCGTAATATTGGCACGCGTAGGATTGGTGTTGCTCCATTGTACGGAAACGCTACTTCCACCCAAAGCGATATCGTTTTCCAATCCGGTAATATCCTGATCCAACGCACTCAAGGTAATGGGCGTAGCTACCAAGGTGGAAAGATCGGCATTGGCATTGGCAAAACATTTTAGTTGTGGATAATAATTAGAGGTAAAAACAAATTCATCGTCCAATTCGTGCCACAGGGTTGGGTTGCACAAGTAAGCCGTAGAAACGCCTGTTCCATATTCCACACTATTGTTGGAAGGAGACAAATACATGTCAAAGTAGGAATCGCTCACAGTGCCATTGTTTACACCGCATAAAGGACGGATAGAACCCACGCCTTCAATTCCTTTCACGTGGTTCACAGTTAAGCACTGCTCAATGGTACAGTCGTTCTCGTTGGTGCCGGCAATACCGCCCGCATCCTCGGTACCCACTTTTACATAACCCGTATTAATACAATGGTGAATCACCGAATGACCGGCAGTCGTAATGGTATTGGCACCACAAATACCTCCGGCATAGAGCCCGCCCACGTTATTATTAGGCAATGCCATAACGGTGGAAGCATTCAAGCAGTGGTCAATCGTACAGGCCACGTTCATACCAGTAATACCGCCCACATAGTTCATTCCTTTAAAAAAGGAGTTCACCACAGCTAAATGGTGTACGTGGGCTCCGGAGGATATCACACCGAAGCAACCTACACCCACTCCGGAGGGATCATTCACGTACAAGCCACTAATGGCGTGGTTCGCGCCGTCAAAATCACCCTTAAAGTGGTTGTCGGCATTTTTATCGCCGATAGGGATCCACTCTTCCCAATCATCTTCCTTAACGCCATTACAACCTGCCACATTGCCGGTATTCAGCACAATGTCGTTGGCAAGTCGGAAATACTTGTCCATACCACCAGGCGAAATAGTAATAGCGCCTTCAACTTGTGTGGTGTCAAAAGTTCCATTCGTGTAGAAGAAAGTCTTGCCACTGTTCACGCACATAGACAAATCCTTCAACTGTTGGATATCTTCAATGAGGAACGGATGTTCTTCGGTACCGTCCTCAATGGTTTGGCCTTTGCTGTTCGGAAGTATGGCCAGCATACAAACAGCCAAAAGAAGGATAAATTTTGTAAAAGGGGTAAAATAGGTTCTTTTCATATTGTGTGTTTTTTTGTTTCTATGCCAAGCATTCCGCTTTTCATGAACCAAAAAAACACGCAATAAAAAATCGTGAACTCAGTTACTCGATGTGGAGGTTCTGCATACCCGTTATCCAAATAAGAAAGCTCACGATAGACATCGCGAGCATTTTCCTTTCCTTTTTGGATAACATTGTTGAAAATTTGCAGATTTCCACACCCAAAGAAAAGCAAAAACGCTTTTTTATATGTAATGTTATACTAACTTAGTGTTTTTTCGTATAAGCTAAAAATTTAATTATTAATAAGTTGCGGCTTCTCCGCCGTGCATTTTATGAAAGCTGCAAACATACATTTTTTCTTGTATAAAATTGCAAATTGAAAATTTTTCCCCCATTCTATTGTTAATAACCTTGTTGTAATGCGGTAATGGGATAATGCGATAATGGGATAATGCGATAATGGGATAATGGGATAATGGGATAATGCGGTAATGGGATAATGCGGTAATGGGATAATGCGGTAATGTGATGTAATTTTTCATTGTCAATTGTAAATTGTCAATTGAAAAAGGGGCTTCGCACGAAATGAGGTGAGCAGTGAGCTGTGGTGAGTGAACAGTATGTGTGAGGATAACAACCTCGTATCTTTGTGAAATGAACTAATGACGTTTTCAAATCAAAAACCAAAGAACGTCT
>JAZUEE010000209.1:0-3994 GCA_045639985.1 Bacteroidales bacterium | reverse complement strand
GAATTGTTGTGAAAATCTTTGGGCAACCAAAAAGAAAATACAGTAAGTTCTTCCTCAAAAGATCGAACCGTAATCTCACCATGGTGAAGATTGATGACGCTTTTTACAATAAAGAGTCCTAGCCCGGCACCTGTTTTATCAAGACTTCTAGAACGATCGCTTTTATAAAAACGATCAAAAATGTGACGCATTTCCTCACTGGAAATAGAGGAACCCGTATTGCGGATAGAGAAATAGAAATTATTTGCATCGCTTAGTGGGCGAATGGAAATAGTTCCATTCTCATTCGTAAACTTTACGGCATTATCAATGAGGTTGTAGACCACTTGACCGAGTAGGTCTTGGTCGCCTGTAATAATGTTTTCATCGATATTTTCGAGGCCTTCTATTTGAATCCCTTTCTCTTCGATTCGCTTTTCGAAAGAAAGAAGTGTCTTTCCTATCAATGCGGTCATATCAAATGAAGAAGGGTTCAACTTAAGCGTCTGATTGTCAATACGAGACATATTGAGCATGGCAGAAATTAAACGCGATAAGCGGTGCACTTCGTCCGACACAATTTGCAAATAGTAGTCGGCTTTTTCTGGTGGAATCGTTCCATCTAATACACCATCGACAAATCCGGAAATGGTGGTCATTGGCGTACGTAGTTCATGAGAAATATTTCCAATAAAATCACGACTGACCGATTCCACTTCACTTAGGGAAGAGGCCATGTCATTTAAAGAAGTGGCAAGTTCAGCAATTTCATCTTTTCCTTTGACAGATAATCGAGTGGTAAAATCCCCTTCACCAAATTTTTTGGCGGCTTCGGCCATATCGTGTAGAGGAGAGACGATGTGACTCGTAAAGGCAAAAATGATGATGGAACTGATGGCAAGCACGGCTAAAATGGAGATAAAGTATACGGTTAGATTTCCTCCTAAATATTGAAAAAGCTGGGAGGCGGGGATGACAATTAAGACGTATCCTACTTGTTGTCCCATTTTCTGAAGTGGAACCGCAGCCACATAGGCATTCCTACTGTATAGTCCGCCAACATCGTCAAATTCAAATAAGGAGTCGGTTGAGGATAGGACGGACATGAAATCGGAGGAAATAGCTCCACCAATCAAACCTTCTGCTTGCTCAGAAGAGATGAGGATGACGCCACGTTGATCGGCGACTATAATGTCAGCTTCAAGCGCTTTGGAAACGGTGCTGATTATCATAGGAACATTACTGCCTTTGTCCATGTTTAGCACATAGCGGGATTCGTCGCCAGGCATAGGACGGGCGTTTGCTGAAATAGTGTCGGAAACCATCTTTGCATTTTCCAAAAATAAATGTTCCTTGTCATTAATCCAATATTTTGCAGAGACGGCTGACTGAACAGCGGCCAGGACAAAAAAACTAATTAAGATAACCAAAAACACGGTTGCAAAGTACTTCTTAAAAATACTTTTAAACATATCAAGTTTCCTTTATCTCAAATTTGTATCCAATTCCCCAAACGGTTTTTAATTCCCATTTGTCTGATACACCTTCAAGTTTTTCGCGAAGACGTTTCACATGGACATCGACTGTGCGACTTTCTCCAGAGAATTCAAAACCCCACACCTCATCTAAAAGTTGATCGCGGGTATAGGCACGGTTGGGATGACTTGCCAAGTGAAATAGCAGTTCCATTTCTTTTGGCGGGGCATCAACAAGTTTACCCTTTATGCGCAACTCAAAGTTTTCCATGTTAATGGAGAGATTATCATATTCTACAGTGGTAACTGTTTTTGTCTCGGAACTGGCTGTACGACGTAAAACGGCCTTAATGCGTGCCACCATTTCATTTGCTTCAAAGGGCTTAATTACATAATCGTCTGCGCCCAATTCAAGGCCTAAAATGCGATCATACACATCCCCTTTAGCGGTGAGCATAATGATGGGGCAAGTGGAATCTTTGCGTATGCGGCGGCAAACTTGCCAACCATCTAGTTCGGGCATCATAATATCAAGAACAATTAAGTCGGGTTTTTCTTTTTCAAATTTGTCGAGTGCAACCAATCCATCGTGTGCAACAACGACATCCCATCCTTCTTTTTCGAGATAAAGTCGAAGAAGCTCACAAATGTTATTATCATCATCGACAACTAATATTTTTGTGTTTGCCATAGGAACCTCCTTGTCAATTTTATTCACAAATTGTTACGAATACAGAATACCACATTTTCGGGAAAAGAGTATGAACAATATTTGAATTTTTTTCATTTTTGTTCACATTTTCCTAACAAAGCCAGGGAAATGGGATTTTTCCAAAATTTTTCTTGCATTTTCTTTTTGCCTATTGTATAATAACCCTTGCTGAATTTTTCACATGCCGGTGTGATGGAATTGGCAGACGTAGTGGACTCAAAATCCACCGGTAGCGATACCGTGCCGGTTCGAGTCCGGCCACCGGCACCAAACACCCATTGAATCCAATGGGAGTTTTTTTATCAAATGTAAGGGAGGCAGTAATATGGCAAAATGGAACCTAACACGAATCACGGCAATGCACTATGTGAAACTTGTGTTTCGCTCTTGCTTATTTATTGTTGCCGCCCTCATATATATCATTGGTCGTATCAATCATATAAAAAACCCGTTTGCAATGTTTGAAAGAGACTATTTGATGTTGTCCATTATTTGGGTATTCTTTGTTGTATCGATGGGCCTTCGATTTTTCCCTTCAAAATTTGAGAGCATGGGATGTCAAAAACAGTTCACACGCAACTACAAACCAACAGAATATGAAGGAAAACCAGAACTTACACCCAACACCATTACCATAGAGATTGCCATTTTATGGATACTTATGAATGGCATTTTTGGCGCATTGTATCTGACGGGCGTGTTTGATCGTGGAATTATGCTACTGATTAGTTTAGTATTTTCAATTTGTGATATTGTTTGCATCTTGTTCTTCTGTCCTTTCCAAACTTGGTTTATGAAAAACAAATGCTGCGGTAGCTGTCGCATCTATAACTGGGATTATGCGATGATGTTTACGCCACTACTTTTTGTAAGATCCTTTTACACCTGGAGCCTTTTCGCTATGGCTTTGCTTTTGGTTGTGCGTTGGGAAATTTCGGTGTATAAGCATCCAGAACGTTTTTCGGAGGCGACAAATGCCTGCTTATCTTGCAAAAATTGTCCTGAAAAATTGTGCCATCATAAGAAACAACTTCAGAGTTTCTTAAAACAAAATAAGCATCTCCTTCGCTTTAATGAAAATGTGGAATACCATATGAATCGTTTACATGAAAGCGCGGAAAAGCTAAAGGAAAATGTACAATCTATTCGAGATGAAATAAAAGACCAGCACAACAAAAAGGGAGAATAAAAACGTGAAAAAGATTACTGTCTACAGCGAAATAATGTATATTATTGCAAACTGTCTAATGGCTTTTTCGGTTGCGCTATTATCCAATGTTGATTTTGGCATTTCTCATATTGTGTGTCCGTCCTATATTCTTAGCGAAGCGGTTCCGTGGCTTACTTTTGGACAGTGTGAATATATTTTCCAATTTCTCTTTTTTATTGCAATTTGTGTATTGGTTAAGAAATTTCGTTTTAGCTATTTGTGTGCATTTATAACAGGGTTATTCTATGGAACGCTTTTGGACGTTTTTCGCTTAATAATTCCGTTTTTACATCCAGAAGTACGTTTTGTCTTTTGGCTACGAATTATCTTATTTATTGTTGGTGAATTGATTACGGCGCTTGGGGTTGCGATGTATTTCAAAGTATATTTTCCGCCACAAGTTTATGATTTCTTTGTGAAAATTCTTAGCAATCATTTCCATGTAGACCGTATCCTTTTTAAACGTTTGACAGACCTTGGATTTTTCATTGCTGCAACGGCGATGACTTTGCTTATTTTCCACAAGTTCGTAGGAGTCGGGTGGGGAACGGTGATTATTACCCTTGTGAACGGAATACTCATCGGATTATTCAAAAAAATACTTGATCATTAAGTCGG
>JAZUEE010000208.1:0-3589 GCA_045639985.1 Bacteroidales bacterium | reverse complement strand
TGGATCTGGAAGGGTCCCAAGGACTTCTATCAGGTGGGCCGCGAAATCCGCTTCAAGAATCTTGACGGTACATACAGCGGTGTCTATACGGGTACGTACACCAACGCGGTTGGCTGCGAAAGCACCGTAGACATCAAGGTCATCGTCAACGATCCGGAACATCCTTACGTGGAACCTGTGGAACCGCCTGCCGATACAAGCGTTGTTCCTGCTGATTCCGTGATTACAGACCCCGCCGATTCCGTGACCACTGAACCTGGCACAGCTCCGGGCGACTCCAGCGTTACGCCGGGCGATTCCAGTGCAACTTCAGACGACCCCATTAATCCGGATTCCACCGGGACCGCTATCGGCAAGGGCCTGCGTATGGAACTTCCCCGCCAGCAATTACGTGCGGTGGTCTACGATATGCAAGGTGTCCCTGTGGCAGACCTCCACTTTAACGGTGGCTCTCTGGACCTATCCGCTATGAACCTTCCCCGCGGATCCTACATCGTGCAAGTCCGCAACAACCGCGGTCGAGTTCTGCTCCAGCGCACTGTCCGCGCGATTTCCCAATAGCGGTTTCCCAATAGCGCCGTTCAAATAGCGACGTTCCAATAGAACCAATGGCGACGTTCCAATAGCCGCGCAGTACCATTAGTTCCAATAAGAAAAGCAGCGTTTCCGCTGCTTTTCTTACTTCCTCACGAATTCCCTCAGGGCATCCGCAATGTTCATTTCCGTCAGCCCGTCGTTAGGCAGTCGCATCCTCAAGACGAACTCCCTCACAATCTTGCTGATGTACTGCGGCACCGTCAACCGTCCTTCCGAAGGAAGGGTCGTAATCTCCGAGTAGTTCTCGTACACAACGTCAGAATCCGGGAGCCGCATCACCTTCTCGAAGCAATCCGCAAAGAATTCCGTGAACTGTTCCTGGCTGATATCCACGTCCTCGCTCTCGAAGAAGTCGGCGCAATCCTCGCCCAGGGTCTCGAAGTTCAGCTGCAGAAAATCCTCGTAGCTTTCGCACTCGTCCCCGTCAAAGAAATAGCATTCCTTTTCGATGGAGCCGTCCTCGGCATAGTTGATGAATAGCCCGTTGGCCAGTTCCCTGTAATAGTGGGAGATGTGCTTCAAATTCCCGTTCTCGTAAAAGATCCTGGCCACATTGTTTTTCCAATGCAGGACGTCCTTCACGGAACCGTCCTCCTCCAGGATATTCACGGTCCCGTCCATCACCATGCCGTCCTTGAACTGCTGCTTGCTATAGAGTGCCCCGCTTTCGTAGTAGCTTTTCTCGGTACCGTTGGGCATGCCGTTGGTGTACTCGTTTTCGCTCAGGATTTTTTTGGAGTCGTAGTATCTGTACTTGTGGTATCCGCAGATGGAGTTGTCCACCAGGAAATAGGTGGCGGTCAAGAGACCTTCTTCGTTCCAGATCTTGACCTCGCCATTCTTGACATTGTTGGAGAAAGGTTCCTCGATGAACAATTCGCCGGTGGGGTGGAACGTCCTTCGGATACCGTTCCTTCGGCCGTCCTGGTAGGGAGTGATGCTTTCCAGGGTGCCGTCCTCGCGGTAGCGCAATTCGGAGCCGATAGTCTCGCCTTCGTTGTAGCAGACCAGGGCGCGCAAGTTCCCGTTGTCGTGATAGAACCTGGCCACACCGTGACGCTGCCCGTTCTGGTAGGGAATCTCGGTGACAAATTCCCCATTGTCATTCTTGTGCCTGCACACATTGTCTTCCCAGAATTCCGTTATATCCACATTGCCGTGATCGTCGTAGATCTCCACCACACCGTCTATGACGTGGCCCTCCTCAAATCGTGTCTTGTAGTGGAGCGATCCATCCGGGAAAAGGCTGACAAGTTCCCCGTGGAGCAGCCCCTCCTTGTGAAAACAGCTTTTGGCGACACTGCCGTCCGAATAGTACTGGATTTCCTTTCCGTCTTCCTTCCCGTTCTTGTAACAGACCAGATGGCGCAAGACCCCCTGACTGTCATAGGTCTTGCTTTCGCCCTCGATTTCGCCGTTGACATAGGAACGGCATACGGAAACCTTGCCGTTCTTCTGGAACATGACCCTGTTGCCGTTGATTACGCCGTTCTCGTAGGGAATCTCCTCGCGCATTCTGCCGTGTGCATCGAAGAACCTTCTTTTGCCGTGGTACTTGCCATCCTTCTTGAAGTAGGTCTCGCTCAAGGAGCCGTCCTCGTTGTACCAGCAAGTTTCGCCTTCCTCGTTGCCGTTGAACATGCTGAATTCGCCTCGAAGGATATTGCCCGCGAAGACCTTGCAGTGGCCATTTTCCCAGCGGTCCAGGCGGTAGAGGGAACCGTCCTCGCTAAAGACGGGTACAGTGCCGTCCACCAGGTTTCCCATGGAATAGGGTGCCCTGCATCTGAGAACCCCGTTGGGGTAGTAGTATTCGGCAAAGCCGTCGATCAGCTCGCCCTCGTAGCGGATAATGCTCTTGATGGAACCATCGTCGTAGTATTCTTTCTTGATTTCGGACATATTTACCCCGTTTTTTATGGATAATATATAAACGCCCGAATAAAAATTTGTCGCCTACCAGGCGCCGTTTTTCACGTCATCCCGGAGCAGCGCAGCTGCGATAGGATCCATATGGAGGTTCCCGTGGGAGTTACTTCACGATTTCAAGAAGTTGATCCTTTGTAATCGCACTCAGCACGGAAAATGCGGTTAGCTTATTGCCGAAACAAATCTGTGAACAAAGCTGGCAAGGCACTTAAGAAAATTTTACAAAAACCTTTGCGCAAACGGGGTGAAAAAAGCGTGTATAATAATGAATAGGGTATTCTACTTATTCCGCGGCACAGGTGTGCGGTGAACTCGAATAAAGACAAAAATGAATGAATTCCTTCATCACGATTCTTTCTGCAGGGACGTTCTTTCTGATGTGGACACGTTCCTGGAATTTATGGATTATCTTGCGTCCCAGAATGCGGATTTGCAGGCAATCATCAATCTTCTGGATATGAAAACCTTGGAGCGTATTCCGGGAGACTTCAGTGACACGGCGAATACAGGGTACGCGGATCTTGCGTTCCGAGCCAAGGTGAAATCGGAGTACCTTTCGGGTGAAAAACCCGTGCAAGTGTGCGTAGGTTTCCTGTTGGAACATAAGTCCCAAAAGGATAATGACGTTCTGGAGCAGCTCCGCAAATATCATTATCACCTGATGGTAGAAAAATTGAAGGACAACGCCGGCAAGGGTATTCCTTCCATCGCCATTATCCTCTATAACGGTACTGAAAAATGGAATCCTCTGGATAAATATGACTGTTATCCGAAGGTGTTGCGCGACATAGTGCTGCCATTTAAGTGCGTCTTCGTGGATGTAGATGATATGGATGATGAAGCTTGTCTAAAAAAGTTCAGCCCGCGCTTAGGTGCTTTCATTGTCGCTTTGAAATATGCGCGCGATTTGGAGCCTCACAGGGATATCTTAAAGAAGACTCTTGCCCGACTTGATCCGGAAAAGGACCTTCACTTGATGGTTTCCATTGATGTATATTTAAGGCGTTGGATATCGAAAAACTTTAAGGAGGTTTTCAAGATGGATTTCGTCAGACCGCCCTAT
>JAZUEE010000207.1:0-3530 GCA_045639985.1 Bacteroidales bacterium | reverse complement strand
GGTGGGCAGAATGGTGTAGGTGTAGCTCCACTCGTGGCTGTTGCCGGCGCAGTCGGTGAAGGTGTAGCGATAGACGATGTTGCCCGTGCAGCCGTCGAAGCCAGACTCATCAATGGTCGGCTCTCCGGCAGTGAGCGTGTTGCCGCAGTAGTCTGTGACAGTTGGCACGCTCGGGACGACGGCCTCGACGCGACATTGGACGGTGGCGCCACCGTTGTCCGGCATCGTGAAGTCTGCGGGCGCTACGTAGTAGGTGTAGGTCCAAGTATAAGGCTGTCCGTTGACAGTGTAGCTATAGACAAAAGTGCTGTCGCCGCAACCGCTGTGGATGGTACTGCTGCCGCCCGTGAGGGTGAGCGCGATCTGCTCTCCGCAGTTGGTGACGGTCGGTAGCTCGGGTGCGTGGATTTCACTGGCGCAGAAGACGGTGGTGTCGGCGTTGTCAGCGGGCGTGAAGGTTCCCGGCTGTAGGTTGTATGTGAATGTCCAAAGAGAATCGTGTCCGGCGCAGTCTGTATAGCGATAGTAGAAGACGATGCTTCCAGTGCCGTCGTTTTGGATATTGGCGATACTGTCAACGAAGGTCGGGACGATGTTGTTGCCGCAAATATCGGTGATGGTCTCTGCCGTCGGGCGAACCACATCCACGAGGCATGGCACGGAGCCAATCTCGTTAGCGGGCACGTTGGCAATGGCCTCGGGCAGTGCGATCGTGTAGGTAAACTGCCACTGTGCATCGTGCCCGGCGCAGTCCTCGTACGTGTAAGTGTAGGTGCGCGTGCCATAGCAGTTTGTAATGATGTCGGATACTGTTGGTGCAGACGGAGTCAGCACATTGCCGCAGGCATCGTGAACGGTTGGTAGAGTGATGGCCGTTGCCGTAGCCTCGGCAAGGCAATTGACTGTTGAAGATGTTACGGCATCTGAAATCCAGATGCTGTCGGCATGTTGGATATAGATATTTTGCGTAATACTGTTTTGATTGTTGCAACCATCTGTAATGGTGTAAGTTCTGACAATGGAAAGGGTGCATCCTTCCGTCGCAGCATCTTGATGGTTGACGGTCAAATGCTCGTCGTCGGTGCAGTTGTCGGAGATAGTGATTCCTAAGGCTTCCAATTCAGATACGGAAATTGCTGCGGTAGGAGCATCTTCTGTGGTGCATCCGTCAAGTGTGATATCTGGTAATGAGCCATTGATATGAGGTTTTACGGTATCTACTACATGAACGAAATTGGATGCGGATGCTGAGCAAATGCCATCCGATGCGTTAATGGTATAGGCAATAGTATTGTTGCATAAGTTGGACGGGATGTTGATCTCCCAGGAATCTGATGTCGTGACGTTCTGATGTGTGGCGGATTGTCCGTTGTATTGCCATTCAACCGTGTTTATGGATCCTAAATTTTCAAATTGGGCTTCTAATGTTTTAGTACCATCGGTTGGACAAGAACTTACAGATTGGGTGGTGATTTCTATTTGAGGAACAACGTGCAGTTGCAGGGTTCGTAGAGAGTCACAACCGTACTGGTTGGTTAAAGTATCGGTGAGGGTACTGTCTCCAGAAAAGGTATGACCTAACCAAAGATAGGGTATTTGGGTTTCGCAGATATCTTTGCTAATCGTTGCTTTTGTTGGTGTACGGAAGGTGATGTCAAAAGAACTCTCAAAAGAACATCCGATATCGCTTCCTACAACGATGGTGTAAGTGATAGTTGTATCGTGTGTTAATGAGGTAGGTGAAACGATATTGTAGGATGTATCGGAAAGAGTTTGTACCCATGGACCTTGAAGCGAGGTGTTGTCGAGGGTGAAACTTTCAACTTGTGGAATTTCGGGATTGAACGCCAATTCCCAATTGAAAAGATAACCGTTGTCAGATGCCCAGCCGTCCATGACTTCTATTTTCCATTCGCCATTGATAGGACATCCGATGAAATTGCTAAAAGATACATCTGGATGATAGAACTGGCTGTTGTTATCCAAATTACTTGGAATTACGGTCTTTAAACCTGTCGTGGTCATGTTGGCTGTTCGATAGACGAGACCGTCATTTCCGGCATATTGGTAGCCTTGATTTGTGTTGTTGGACCAACAGTAGTCCCAACCTGTGCCGGGCCTGTTTGAACTGATGTATCTATCACAGGATTTTGTGGATTCATCTATGGGAATGCCAAAGAAACCAGAAGGGGTGTTAGAGCCGCTACGCCAGCCTCTGCTTGCAGAAGGAATACTGTCAGTGCAGACAGTAGAACCAGTACCATAGAATTTAAGAATATCGGCGCTTTGACCATTCGGGCAGGTGAGTTTGATGTAAATGTCTCCAATGTAACTATGCTCTATGTTGAGACGAACGTAGCGAATATCGTTAACGTCTTGTATAGTAGCGGTTGAATCAAAAGAAGAAAATGAGAGAGGGGAGACGAATGAACAACCGTATGGTTCGCAGGATACGCCGTCGGGTAGGAGAATGGTGTCGGAGAAGGTGTTGGTAGCGTTTGGAGTAGTTAGCGATATGATAGAAGAACTATTGAAACCGATGGAAATAGGGAAGGTGTCGCCAGCGCATATATCTGCGGGAACATGAATTTTATCAATCGGGTTTTTCACAAACTTGACTTCAACGGAAGTGTTGCTTTGGCATCCTTCGGTGTTTGTACCGGTTACCAAATAGGTCATCGGCTGTGTCACGGTGATTTCTGAGGTTAGCTCACCAGTACTCCAACGGTAAGAAGATCCTCCTATGGCGGTAAGCGTGGTGGAAGAGTTCTCTCCGCACAAAACGGGGTTGCCTGTTATTTGAATCTCAGGGGTCGGAAGGACGGTGAGATGCAAAGTGACAATGGAGTCACAACCCTTTTTTGTTCTTTTATTATAAACGATATTACCACTTGTGGTCCCTATGGCGATAGTGTTCCCGCGCCAATTGTAGGGCAGTTCGTTGGAACAGATGGTAAGATTTTCTTGTAAGTTATAGGTCGGATTGATGGTGAGGTGCAGGGTTACTGTGGAGTCGCAGCCGTTGACGGTTTCAAAATGCTGTATGTAGTTTCCGGATGCGGTGTAGGTGCTGTCGTTCCAGGTGTAGGAGTCGCAGCCCGAAGCACTGAACTCGGTGGCTGCGCTGTTATTGACGGTCAGGTGCAGGGTGACGACGGAGTCGCAGCCAAGGCTGTTTCCGTTTTCGATGGTGAAGGTCGGATCTTCAGCCGGCGTTTCGGTGTATTCGGTTCCGTGCCAGTAGAAGGACTCGCAGGCTACGGCCGTCGTGTCACCGTAGGTTGTGTGGTTTATGGTGAGGTGCAGGGTGACGACGGAGTCGCAGCGGTTGCTGTTGGCTCCGGCGAAGGTGTGCGTCAGGTTCTCGCAGCTTTCTGTTATGTTGGAGTGCTCGTACCAGTCGAAGGACTCGCAGGCAATGGCCGTCGTGTCGCCGTAGGTCTTGTGGTTTATGGTGAGGTGCAGGGTGACGACGGAGTCGCAGCCGAGGCTGTTTCCGTTTTCGATGGTGAAGGTCGGATCTTCAGCCG
>JAZUEE010000206.1:0-11011 GCA_045639985.1 Bacteroidales bacterium | reverse complement strand
CAGATGAGAAATGTACAGATATTTTTCGTCTGGAGAGAATGTTACGTTGGTGAGAAACTCGCCGTCGTTGAGGTCTGTGTTGATGTAATGGTAAACGGCTTTGCCTGCTTGCGCGGATTTGGTCACATCGAAAATGCCGACTTTGACTTGGTGGGAAGTGCGCCCTGCCATCGGATATTTCATATATTCCACGGTGGCAATCGGAGTGCCGGTATTAACCAACGGATAATCTTCGACCATACTTTCGTCCATACGGTAGAAAGCAATGTAGTTGCCTTTGGGAGAAAAATACTGCCCCTCGTCAATGCCCCATTCGCTGCGGTGAACGGTCTCGCCAAAAACAATGTGTTTGCCTGTATCAGGACAAAGCAGGATGGGTTTATAACCATTGAGCGGAGTGGCGACGAAAACGCCGTTATCGTCTTTCGTGACGAAAACCTTGTTTTTGATGGAACAATCAACGAGATTATCCCAATCGACGTCCTTCATGTTGTCCAATATGACTTTGCCGTCTTTCAGTGCAAGCGTAGCGTGATGTTTTGGAAAATAGAGCGAGTTGGCATCAAGCCATTCCATGTATCGAAAGTCGCGTATTTTGTTGTCAGACAAGACGGATGAGGAGAAAAGGATGCTCTCTTTGCCTGTCTTGGCGTTCACCAACCTGACGTTTTTGTCGTTGTCGATGTAGGCGTAGTTGTTGGTGCCGGGCTGCCAACTGAGGCCGGTAAGTTTATCAGTTAAGTATTTGCCTTTGAAGTAGGCGTTCAAGTCGATAATCTCATTTTGCGCGATTAGGGCAAATGTGCTGATAACCAGCAGAAATAGTACGAGGATTTTTTTCATATAAGATATATTTTGAATAATAATCAATGGAAAATAAAAACGGCCGCGAAGATACAAAAAAAGCCATTGGAGTTTCCGAGGAAAAACCAATGGCTAATAGGAAATGAACGCTAACCGAGGATTATTCGGCCTTTGTTAGCGGAGCGGCTTGCGTATAGGTTCTGGCAGAGAGCTCTTTGTCGAGCATATAGAGACCGAAACCATTGTCTTTGATGAGTTTGAGATTGTCAATCATATTGCGGGCATTTTCCTCTTCTTCCACTTGCTCGTCGAGGAACCATTTGAGCATACTTTGGGTGGCGTAGTCTTTTTCTTCGATTGCCAAAGCGTAAAGGTCATTGATTAAAGAGGTGACTTTTTGTTCGTGCTCGAGCGTGTGGTTGAACATCTCAAGAGCGTTTTTCCATTCCGTTTGGACGGCTTCGATGGGTTTCAAAACCACACGGCCATTGCGGGAAACGATGTAGTTGTAGAAAATCTTTGCGTGGTCCTGCTCTTCTTTGAATTGGACTTCAAACCAGTTGGCCATACCCGGCAGCGAGAGTTCGTGGCATTGGGCGGCCATAGAGAGGTAAAGGTATGCAGACCAGAGTTCTGCATTGATTTGCGCATTAATAGCGTCTTCGATTTTTTTGTTGAACATAATGTTTTAAATTTAAGGGGTTAATATTTGAGTTATTAAAACGCGGCGAATTAACAACTTTTACAGATAGAATATCCGTGTTTTGCGTTCGGTTTGGTCAATGCCATTATCGGCATACAAAGCGCAAATCCCAAAAGCCATCCAGTCAGAATATCTGTGGGATAGTGAACCCCAAAATAGGGTCGGGTATAGCAGAAAATAAGCACGTAAAACAGCAGGAAAAGAGCCAACGGCCATCGCTTTGTTTGGAAGGGTTTTAAAAAGAAGAATAGCAAAATGGCGATGGTGGAGCTGTTGGCGGCATGCGAGGAGGGAAAACCGTATGGTCCACCTTTATAGTAAGCTCCATTGTGACGAAGGTAGAGATGGAGTTGTTCGGCCAAACCGGGTGTGTGCGTGGGACGGGGACGTTGTACTAAGGGCTTGAGTATGCCTGAGGAAACAAGGTCCGCCAAGGCCACTGATAAAGCAATGACCAGTAAGACTTTCCATGCCTTTTTACGATAACAAAACCAAATTAGAAAGATGGCCATCAAATAAAAAGGAATCCATGCGTACGTTTGGGTGATAGACCAAAACAATTGGTCTGCCCATGGCGCATTTGCACCATTTATCAGCAATAGCAACTCTTTGTCTATAAGCTTTATATAGGAAATAACGGATAGGAATATCATCTCATTCAAAAAGAGCCGCAAAAGTAAGCAAAATAGTTTTTCGTTTGATTGTTGGGCGTTGTCTCGTTAACTCATAATTATAATTCATAACTCATAACTTTTTTTGTATTTTTGCAGCCGTTTTTCCAAATAGAAATAAATATCAAAATAATATGGCAGACGAAAAATTATTCACTGAATTTTCTCCCGTTTCTACTGAAGAATGGGAAGCTACTATCAATAAGGATTTAAAAGGTGCCGACTATGAAAAGAAGTTGGTATGGCGTACCGATGAAGGGTTCAATGTTCGCCCGTATTATCGTGCAGAAAATCTTGAAAGCATCAACTATTTGGACACGCTTCCAGGTCAATTCCCATACACCCGCGGTACCAAAGCCGATAACAATCAATGGGAGATTGTTCAAGAAATCGAAGAGTGCTGTCCTGTAAAAGCCAATGCTATTGCTATTGACGCTCTTAATCGTGGCGCCAATACCATTGCGGTAAATGCTCAAGGTATTGAATCTGCTGACGATATGGCCAAATTGCTTAAAGGTATTGATTTGGACAAAGTCGGTGTCCAGTTTAACCATGTCAAGAACTATATTGAGCTCGTCAAACTATTTTTAGAATATGTGGATGCCAATAAGTATGACAGACACAACGTTTCCGGTTGCATCAATTTTGATCCGTTGGCTTATCGTTTGAAACACAATAAGTTCTACCATTCTGAAAAAGAAGATATGATGCAGGCCGTAGAGCTGCTGAATATGGTGGAGGAAATGCCGAAGTTCAAACTTATCAATGTAAATGGCGTTTTGTTGCATAATGCGGGTTCTACAATCGTTCAAGAATTGGGTTACACGTTGGCATTGGCCAATGAATACCTTTCTTTCTGCACCGAACAAGGTGTAAAGGTTGAGAAGGTGGCTTCCAGAATGCAACTTACCCTCTCTGTCGGTTCCAACTATTTTATGGAAATCGCTAAGTTGCGTGCAGCCCGCCTGCTTTGGTCCACGATGGTTTCCCAATATAATCCGGGTTGTCAGTGCGCTTACAAAATCCGTATCAATACAGTGGCCTCTACTTGGAACAAAACGCTGTACGATCCATACGTTAATATGCTTCGTAGCACTACGGAAGGTATGTCTGCCGTTATTGGAGGTTCAGATGCCATCTCCTTGCAGCCCTTTGATGTGGCTTTCAAAGAATCTGACGATTTCTCTCGCCGTATCGCGCGTAACGTGCAAGTCCTTCTTAAAGAAGAATCTTTTATGGATCGAGTTGTGGATCCCGCTGCCGGTTCCTATTATATTGAAACGCTGACCAATTCCATCGCCGAACAAGCGTGGAAACTTTTCCAAAGTGTGGAGTCTGTTGGTGGCGCACTCAAAGTTATCGCTAACGGTTCCTTGCAGGCAGAAATTGAAAAGAGCTGTCAAAAACGCGATATGGATATCGCCACTCGTCGCTATATCCTCCTTGGAACCAACCAGTATCCGAACATTAATGAGAAGATGGCCGATAAAATCGAGCGCATCGTCAAAGATGAAAACGAAGGCCTTAAAACGTACCGTGGAGCTATCGCTTTTGAAGAAGTTCGTTTGGCTACTGAAAAGAGCGGACGTCGTCCGAAAGTCTATTTGCTGAAACTCGGCAATTTGGCTATGCGTCAGGCACGTGCCGGCTTTATTACCAATTTCTTCGGTTGTGCTGGCTATGAAATCGTAGAGCCGGCTGGTTTTGCATCCGTTGATGAGGGTGTAAAAGCTGTTGCAGAAGCAAAACCTGACTTGATTGTGGTTTGCAGCTCCGATGAAGAATACGCCACCCTTGGTGTAGAGGCAGCCCAAAAGTGCAAAGCTCAATTCCCGAATACGCCGTTCCTCGTAGCTGGTAACCCGACGGATGCTATTGAGGCCCTCAAAGCTGCTGGCGCCAGCGACTTTATCCACGTCAAAACCAATATTTTGGAAAGCTTGAAATCGTACAATACAATGTTATTGAAATAGTTCGTGAAAAGATTGAAGAAATACCTTGCTTCTAATCACAGATTGCAGCACACAGTTCACTGTTTACTGTCCACTATTTTGATACTCTTGGTTTGCTTTGGCTTTTTTACGGGTTGTCAACCGCAGAAGAAGTCAAAGCAAACTTCTTTTTTTGAATGGACAGACGACTATGGACGTCATGTCAGTTTGAAAGAGGAACCAATGCGCATAGTTTCTCTTTCACCTGCTATTACAGAGATCATATATCTGATTGGTGCACAAGACAAATTGGTCGCGGTTTCGGAATATTGTACATATCCGAATGAAACGAAAAAATTACCCAAAGTGGGCGGTATGCAGAATGTCAATATGGAAGCTCTTTTGGAACTGCATCCGGACGTGGTGCTAATCGGTTCTATTGTCTCTAAAAAAGATGTTGAAACGATTGAGAAAATGAATGTTCCTGTTATTACAGTCAAAGAAGAAGGTAAGATGGAAGGCATGGCGGATAAGATTGACGTGATTGGTAAAATCACGCATCATGAGAGACAGGCAGCGCAGCAGTCAATGTGGTGGCGTGAAAGCGTGAAGCAAATGAAAGCAAAGAATAACCGGCGAGAAGGAAAATCAATAAGCGTCTATTATGTGGTCGGCTTTGGTGATGCCGGGGATTATACCGCCCCGAAAAGTTCTCATATCCATGAAATTATTGAACTTGCCGGCTGTGAAAACGTGGGTGCCACATTGACGAGTTGGAATGTCAGTCGCGAATTTTTATTTCAATCAAATCCTGATATCATTCTTATTCGCAAGGAGGATTATCAATCCTTTTGCTCGCAATATCCATATACGATGCTGAATGCTGTGGAAGCAGGTCATGTCTATCCGATAGAAAGCGGTTGGATAGACGTGGTTTCTCCTCGAAACATCCAAGCGGTTGAGCTTATTCAACAATGTGCAAGAGAAATGTAAGGGGTGTGTTGCACACGGAAATTGGCTTAAACAATTTTGCGGTATGAATACTTCAAAAAACGAAAAATAAATGTATCTTTGCCGCCTTATTTTTATAACATAGAATGAATTTTCATTATCGCGTAATACTTTTCTTGCTGTCAATCATAATGGCGTGTACTGTAGTGAGTTACGGCCAAATTGTGGTGGGCGCGGGTGCTGGCTCGGAACCTGTGAAAATTGATTATGCGAATCCTGTAAAGTATGAAGTTGGAGGTATAACCTCGTCGGGAACAGCTCCTCTGGACCAAAGATTACTTTATTTCCATGTCGGAGATGAAATCGAAATACCTGGCGATGAGATTTCTAAAAGTGTGAAAACATTGTGGAAAACCGGCTTATACGATGACGTGGAAATTACGGTGACACGTGTCACAGGGAAAGTGGCTTTTTTAGATGTCCGGTTGGAAGATCGTGCTCGCTTGATCGCTTTCGGTTTTAAAGGCACAACCAAATCCGAAGAAAACGATTTGCGTGAAAAACTCAACATCTCACAAGGTAATATCATCAATGACAATATGAAAACCACTTGTTCCAATATCATACGTAAGTATTATGTTGAAAAGGGCTTTTTCAGTTGCACTGTTGATGTGCAGGAAATTCCAGATGAAAAAATCAAAAATGCCATGAGTCTTCTTTTCGATATCAAAAAATCGAAGAAGGTAAAAATATCCAAAATCAATATTGAAGGCAATAAGGGTGTGACGGATGCGAGATTACTCCGTTCGATGAAAGAAACAAAAGAAAAGTTCTTGTTTATGCCCATGTATAAAATGGATACAGCTATTGCCTATTGCATTAAACATCCGGGATATTATGAGTCTAAAGACATTTTGGAACATTTGGATGACTATTTCGCCGATCGTGTGAAACTCCGTATTTTCAAAAAGTCGAAATTCATGAAGGAAACTTACGAGACCGATAAACAAAACCTCATTAGTTGTTATAATGAACTTGGCTACCGAGATGCAGTGATTGTTCGGGATACCTATTATTTAGATGGTCACGACATGCATATCGACATTGAGGTGGATGAAGGTCCGCGCTACTATTTCCGAAATATCACGTTTGTTGGCAATACAGTTTATCCTACATCTTTGCTGTCTCGTTTGTTGGGAATAAATAAGGGTGATGTTTATAATCAGACACTATTGAATAAAAATTTGACAATGAAGGAGGATGGCGAAGACTTGGCCTCTCTCTATATGAATAACGGATACCTGTTCTTTAATGCCAATCCTGTTGAAATTGCGGTGGAAAATGATTCCATTGATATTGAAATTCGTATTCGAGAAGGAAAACAAGCCAAATACAATAAAATCACCATTAGTGGTAATACAAAGACTAATGACAATGTTATTATGCGTGAAATTACCACTATCCCAGGACAGCTATTTAATAGGGCGGACATTATTAGAACCCAGCAGGTGCTGATGTCTTTGGGTTATTTCAATCAGGAAAAAATGGATGTGCAGCCTAAACCCAATGAGGCAGATGGTACGGTAGATATCAACTACGTGGTAGAGGAAACTTCTTCCGACCAACTTTCTCTGAGCGCTGGTTATGGCGCTACCGGTTTTGTGATTACCGCAGGTATCGCGTTCAATAATTTTTCCACACGCAAATTTTTCAAAAAAGAAGCGTGGAGCCCTATACCGGGAGGTGATGGCCAACGCCTGGCGTTTAATGTTTCAACCAATGGCTCCTGGTATCAATATTATAATTTGTCTTTTACAGAACCATGGTTAGGTGGCAAGAAACCGAATGCTTTAACGATGGGTGTCTATTATCAGAAGCAGACTAATGGAACAAAAAAGACGGATACAACATCCTATCGTGCGTCCAGCATTGCGGGTGCATCGTTGTCCTTGGCCAGCCAATTGAAATGGCCGGATGACTATTTCCAAATGTCACACACCATTTCATACGAATATTATAAGGTGTCAAATTGGTCTGGCTATTATGTGTTCAATAACGGTTATGCAAATAGTTTGAGTTATATATTCACGTTGTCCAGAAATTCTGTCAATGCACCGATATATCCGCGCGAAGGATCTAATATTTCATTTAGTGTTCAATTGACCCCGCCGTATTCTTTGATTAGCGGAAAAGATTTTTCGGGAGCTACTGATCAGGAAAAATACAAATGGTTGGAATTTCATAAATGGAAATTTAATGCTTCATGGTTTACACGTATCGTAGATAATTTGGTGCTGAATGTCCGCTTGAAGATGGGATTTATGGGCTGCTATAACAAGGATATCGGTATAACGCCGTTTGGACGTTTTTATCTCGGTGGTGATGGCTTGTCAACATTTGCGTATGACGGACGTGAAGTGATTGGTATGCGTGGTTATGATGACGAAGTCCTTTCTCCATATTTAGACGGAACATCTGTCGGCGCAAGTATTTATAATAAATTTACAGCAGAATTGCGCTATCCGATTACGTTGAATCCTTCGGCTACTATTTACGTCCTCGCCTTCCTTGAAGCTGGTAAGGGCTGGATTGACAAACGACTCTATAATCCGTTCAATTTGTATAAATCTGCGGGTGTTGGTGTTCGTGTTTACTTGCCTATGTTTGGTTTGCTTGGATTTGATTGGGGTTATGGCTTCGATGAAGTTCCAGGACGACAGAAAAATGCGTGGGGAAGCCATTTCCATATTTCAATTAACCAATCCATTGATTAGAATAATAAAATTTATTATACAACGTTACTTACTCGTTTTTTTAAATTATAAGACAATGAAAAAACTTCTTTTATCCGCAATGATTGTGCTATTGGCCATGACTGGTTTCGCACAAAAGTATGCTTACATCAATTCTGAATATATTCTTTCCAATATGTCAGAGTACAAAGAAGCCCAAGCTGAACTCAACAGGGTGGCCGTCCTATGGCAGAAAGAAATCGAAGCTAAATTCGCTTCAATCGATTCAATGTATAGAAAATATCAAGTTGAATCCGTTACCATGCCTGAACAAATAAAGAAAAATCGTGAAGAAGCGATTATCAATCAGGAAAAAGCGGCTAAGGATTTGCAGAAAAAACGTTTTGGTCAAGATGGCGATCTCTTCAAAAAAAGAGAAGAATTGGTGAAACCCATTCAAGACCGTGTGATTTCCACAGTTAATGACTATGCCAAGGAAAAAGGATATGCTTTTGTGTTTGATACGGCAGGTGAAATGACGATTATCTATGCCGACCCGAAATGGGATATCAATCAAGCAATTCTTCAAAAATTGGGCGTTTCCGTAAATGAAGAATTAGAAGACTAATTGAAATTAATAACTTAAAACACATTTATACGAATTATGAAAAAGATATTATTACTCGTTGCAGCTGCTATTTTGTTTTCTATTGGCACTGCTGACGCTCAGAAGTACGGACATGTCAATTCCAGCGACTTGTTGCAGGTAATGCCAGGTATTGATTCTCTACAAATCAAGTTGAAAGCTTTCCAAGACGACTTGCAGGCCATGTACCAAAGTATGATGACAGAGTACCAACAGAAAAAAGATAAATTCGATCGCGAAGTAGGTACGATGTCTTCTGCCGTAAGACAAGTTAGAGAAAAAGAATTGGAAGATTTGGGCGCCCGTATTCAGGAATTTCAAGCCAATGCTCAAGATGACATGGAAGAAAAACAGTTTGAGTTGGCCAAACCATTTCAAGATGCTATCCAAAATGCTATTGATAAAGTTGCCAAAGAACATGGATATGCCTATATCTTTGATACAAAAATACTGCTCTATTATGACAATGGAGAAGACATTACTCCGTTGGTGAAAAAGGAATTGGGAATTAAATAAGGAATAGTATTATGAAGAAAATCACATTCATACTCGTATGCTTGGTCCTAACATTCGCGGGTTTTGCTCAAAAGGCAAAATTCGGCCACGTGGATTATGGTACCATTATGAAGGATATTCCCGGCATTGATACGGCGCAAGCTGTTTTGCGTGATTATCAGAAAGAGTTGGAAGAAACTGGCCAACAGATGGTTAATGAATTTAAAGAAAAGGAAGCTGGATACATGCAATTGGCCAATTCCGGTGCTTCCGCAGCCATCCTAAAGGTTAAAGAAGATGAAATGACAAAACTTTATGCCCGGATTCAGGAATTTGCTTCTATTAGTGAAGAAGAATTGCAAACCAAACAGATGGAACTGTTGAAACCGTTCCAGGAAAAATTGTTGGCGGCTATTAAAAAAGTAGCGGACGCAGGCAATTATTCGTATGTTTTCGATATCACCACATTGGCATTCCACAATAATTCTGATGATTTGACTGAAGCCGTGAAAAAACAATTGGGAATAACGAAATAATAGGGCAATTTGATCAAATAAAAAAAGGGCGCGAAATTCGTGCCCTTTTTTGTTCTACAATCTTTGCAGATTATTCTAAGCTGATAGCTTCGCAAGGACAAACGTCAGCGCAAGCGCCGCATTCGATGCAGAGATCAGGGTTGATAGAATAAGCAGCGCCTTCAGAAATAGCTTCTTGAGGGCATTCGCCAGCGCAAGTACCACATGCTGCGCAAAGATCCGGATTGATTTTGTAAGCCATTTTTATAAAATTTAGTTGTTTGTTTTGTGCCCGCAAAAATACACTTTTTTATGAATGTGCCAATTGAAAATTTGTTAACGTGATAATGTGCCAAGTGGAGAATAGTGTCTGTGACCTGAAAAATTGTAAGTCTGCTACGAAAACTCATAATTCTTAACTCATAACTTTTTTGTACTTTTGCCATTCTTTTAAACAACGCCTATGGAAAAATCTGCTGAGACCCCATTGATGAAGCAATATAACAAGTTCAAAGCCCAACATCCGGATGCTATTCTGCTTTTCAGGGTGGGCGATTTTTATGAAACGTATGGGGAAGATGCACTCAAGTCTTCTAAAATTCTTGGAATTACTTTGACTAAGCATGGGAAAGGACCTACTCAAACGGAGTTGGCAGGTTTCCCACATCACGCATTGGATGTGTATTTGCCGCGGCTCGTCCGTGCAGGTATGCGCGTGGCTATATGCGAACAGTTGGAGGATCCGAAGTTGGCTAAAACCCTCGTTAAACGAGGTATTACCGAAATGGTGACGCCGGGTGTCTCTATCAATGATAAAGTTTTAGAACAACGGGAAAACAATTTTTTGGCGGCTATCCAGTTCGCGGAGAAAAACTGTGGTATCGCCTTTGTGGATATTTCTACGGGTGAGTTTTATGTCGCGGAAGGCGATTACGATTATGTGGATAAGCTGTTCCAGAATTTCAAACCTTCGGAACTTGTTATTCAAAAGGCCAAGGTGTCCGCTTTTAAAGAACATTTTGGAGAAAAAATGCTGTTGACGACTTTGGATGATTGGGTCTTTATGACGGATTTTGCCAATGAACTTTTGACGAAACATTTCCAAACCACTTCTTTAAAAGGCTTTGGCGTGGATAATCTTCCCAACGGCATCATTGCGGCAGGCGCGGCACTACATTATTTGTACGAAACGCAGAACCATAAAATCCAACATATAAACAAAATCAACCGTATTGAAGAGGAACATTACGTGTGGTTGGATCGTTTCACCATACGGAATTTGGAATTGGTGCAAAGCCCGAATGAAAATGCGGTAACGCTTTTGCAGGTCCTTGATCAGACACAAACGCCTATGGGATCCCGTATGTTGCGAAAATGGATGTTGATGCCGCTCAAGGAAAAGGTGTGGATTGAAGAACGTCTTTCCATAGTGGAGTATTTTATGCAAAATGAGGATTTGGCGCAGGATTTGACGGCTGCTTTGAAACGAATTGGAGATATGGAACGTACAGTTTCCAAAATTGCTACAAGGCGGATCGTAGCCATGTCGTTCTGTGGGCCAAG
>JAZUEE010000205.1:0-5172 GCA_045639985.1 Bacteroidales bacterium | reverse complement strand
ATGTTGTCCGCGTTATTTATTGGTATGTGACGCATCTTCCCAAAAGCGGAATTTATAATTTGGGGACAGGACGTGCCCAATCGTTTTATACGTTGGCAACCTCTACTTTTAAAGCCATGAACATTGATCCGAATATCGAGTTCGTTGATATTCCAGAAGATATTAGAGATAAATACCAATATTATACACAAGCCGATATGACTAAAATGAAATCAATAGGTTATCGTAGGCCCTTTTATTCGTTGGAAGCTGGTGCGAAGTCTTATGTGACCAGGTATTTGACGAAAAATGCAGTGTACTAATGAATTAAAAAAAATATTGGACTTTTGAGTTATTTATTTGCATACTTCAAAGTTTTTTATATTTTTGTATTTCGTTTCAAAAAAGCAATATTTCTGATATTCAGCCACAATCAATAACTTGAAAATCTATTTTGGTAATGAAAAATTTTACGGATAAGGAAATTCACCAAACGCTGAAAACTGTTTTCGGTTTCGACAAATTTAAAGGGAACCAGTTGAAGATTATCAAATCCCTTTTGAAAGGTAAGGATTGCTTTGTGATTATGCCTACCGGAGGAGGAAAGTCCTTGTGTTATCAGCTTCCGGCATTGATGAAAGAAGGCACGGCGATTGTTATTACCCCATTGATCGCCTTGATGAAGAATCAGGTGGATGCCATTCGAAACTTTGGTACCGACATGGGAATAGCCCATTATTTGAACTCTTCGTTGACGAAGCTTGAAATCAATGAAGTGAAGCAGAATCTGCTATCCGGGAAAACAAAGTTGTTGTATGTCGCTCCGGAATCATTGACCAAAGAGGAAAATGTGAAATTTTTCCAAGATATCAACATCTCGTTTTACGCAATTGATGAAGCACACTGTATTTCGGAGTGGGGCCATGATTTTCGTCCGGAATATCGTAGAATACGTGCCATTATTGACAAAATCGGGAAGAAGGTTCCTGTTATGGCCTTGACGGCAACGGCAACACCCAAAGTTCAAAGTGATATCCAGAAAAATCTCGGCATGGATAAAGCCGATGTCTATATATCATCCTTTAACCGTCCCAATCTTTATTATGAAATTCAAGAAAAGACAAAGGACATCGATAAGGAAATCGTTCGTTTTATAAAAAATCATAGCGGGAAATCAGGAATTATCTACTGCCTAAGCCGAAAGAAAGTGGAGGAATTGGCTGAATTTCTACAAGCCAATAAGATTCGTGCCCTGCCTTATCATGCAGGACTGGATTCCCGTACCCGCGTGCAGAATCAGGATGACTTTCTGATGGAAAAGGTTGACATCATCGTGGCAACCATAGCGTTCGGAATGGGAATCGACAAACCGGATGTCCGTTTCGTCATCCATTATGACATGCCGAAGAGTTTGGAAAGTTATTATCAGGAAACTGGACGTGCCGGACGTGATGATGGCGAAGGTATATGCCTGGCTTTCTACGATTATAAGGATTTGCATAAGTTGGAAAAATTCTCTACCAAGAAGTCGGTGGCAGAGCAGGAAATAGTCAAGCAACTGTTGGCGGAAACGGCTTCATACGCAGAATCCACCAGCTGTAGAAGAAAACACCTGCTTCATTATTTCGGCGAAGACTATTTGGAAGAAAATTGCCATAATTGTGACAACTGCAATCATCCGAAACCCAAAATGAATGCTTCGGAACAGATATCCCTTGCTTTGGAAGTGATTCAAACCGTCAAGCAGCAATTTAAGGAAGAACAAATTATTGATATTCTCACCGGCAATAAAACCACCTCAATCGTGAAATTCAAACACGATAAATTGAAACAGTTTGGCGAGGGGATGGATTTTGATGCCAAATTCTGGTCCAACATCATTCGTTTGGCTATTTTTGAAAATCTGATTGTCAAAGATGTCGAAAATTATGGTCTGTTGAAACTTACGGAGAAAGGTGAGAAATATATGACCAATCCGTATTCCATTATGACTATCAAACCGGAATCAGCCAAAGATGAGGATGATGAGGATGATGATACGATGGATAATGTGACTGGCGGCCCAGTGGAAGATGCTTTTGATTCCACTTTGTATAGCATGCTCAAAGATCTTCGGAAAACGATTTCCAAAGAAGAAAATCTGCCGCCTTTTGTGATTTTCCAGGATCCGTCATTGGAAGATATGTGTATCCAATATCCTACCACAATGGAGGAAATGACGCACATCGCAGGCGTGGGCGCCGGTAAGGCCCAGAAATACGGCAAGCGCTTTATTGAACTTATCCGCGATTATGTGGAAGAAAATGAAATCGAGCGCCCGCAGGATTTCGTCGTTAAATCCGTGGTGAAAAAATCGGCCATCAAGGTGTTCATCATACAAAGTATAGATAGAAAGGTCGGTTTTGAAGATATTGCCCGCGCCAAAGGATTGGATATCAACGAACTCCTTACGGAGATTGAAATGATTGTGGCTTCCGGTACGAAAATTGACATTAAGTATTATATTGACGAAGAAATCGAAGATTACCATCAAGAGGAAATTCTTGACTACTTCGCCAATGCTGAATCTGATTCTCCCGAATTGGCATTACAGGAGCTCGGCGAAGATGAGTACGATTTGGATGAAATCCGTATTATGAGAATTAAGTATTTGTCGGATGTCGGAAACTAACCAGCAGTAAATGATGATTTTATAACTAATAAGCATAAGTTTAATGGAAGAAAATAGAGGTTTGAATAATCAGGCGGAACGTGTGGTTCCAAATGAAATGATGCCCGGATTTGTGGCAGCAGAATCTGAAATCAAAGAAGAAAAAGCTGAAAAACCAAGAACAGAAGAGCCGACTCGTCCTTCTGAAGGTCTTGGAACAGAGATGGATGACAACAATAACAAGTCTTGTGATAAACGGAAAAAATGCTGCATCGGTCACTTGGTTTTTGATGCAATAATGGCAGCCGCTGTGATTGCGTTGTTCATTTTGCATTTCTGCGGAAACAAACAGCCGTCATATCCTCCAGCAAGTACGGCTAAAGCTGGGAATGGAGACATCATTTATGTCAACATTGATACGATAAATGAAAAATATGAAATGGTTAGTTTGTTGACAGATAGTATCGATGCTGAAAAACAGCGACAAACTGTGATTTTCCAAAACAGACAGAAAGCATTGGAAAACAAATTGGCCAATTATCAGCGTAATTTGCAGACGGGCCAACTGACCGCTCAGCAGGCACAATATGCCGAACAGGGCTTGCAACAGGAAAATGCGCAGCTGCAAAGCGATTACGCAGCCGCTTTGGAGTCCCTGGAAGCTCGATATGCCGCAGCGTTGTCTCAAATAGCCGATTCGTTGAAATCGGCGTGCGCTCGTGTTAATCAACGCCACAATGCCTCTTTTGTGATGAGCTACGGCGGCGGTGGTCAGATTATTTGTGCTGATCCTACCAAGGATGTTACAAATGAGGTCTTGGACGATTTGAACAAACCTTTTAAAAAGAAGAAAAAAGGAGGCAAATAATGGAAGAAAAAAATACGGTGAATGGTAAAACTTCTAAATCGTGCGCTTCTACCATAGTGCTGATTATCGCACTTGTCTTGTTGGCTGCGGCTATGATTTTGGGTGTGCTTCACTATCAGAATAATCCGAAAGTACGATTGGCCAAACAAGCCGAATCAATTTTGGATTCTCTTCATATTTTTCCGCCGATTGACTTCGACGATTCGTTGTATTACAAACGAGTCTTGATTTCGTATGACGAAGAAAATCCTCGAGATGTCTTCTATTATGAATATGACAGCTTGGGCAATCCGACCAAAAACAAAGTGCATGAAACGCATTATTATCCTGGAAATAAGAAGTATGTGGATGGTAATGTCGCCCACGATAGTCGTGACGGAATCTGGTATGCCTATCATGAGAATGGAAATGTTCAAACAAAGGCCTATTACGTGAATGGCAAGGAAGATGGCCAGTATGCCGTCTATTATGAAAATGGAAATGTTCGTTATACGGGCAAATATAAAGAAGGAAAACGCGTCGGAACTTGGTTCTTCTATGATGAAAATGAAAAGCTGACGAAGACTAAAGATTTCGACAAAAAAACAGAAATAAAACATAAATAATTAATATTCATTAAATTAAAAACACATAGAATATGGAATTACCTTTTGCAGAAGCGTGGAAAATCAAAATGGTTGAACCCATTAAGAAATCCACACGCGCTGAGCGCGAAAAATGGCTCGAAGAAGCCCACAACAACATTTTTATGTTGAAATCCGAACAAGTTTATATCGACCTTTGCACTGACTCCGGTACAGGCGCTATGAGCGACAAACAGTGGAGCGCTATGATGATGGGCGATGAAAGTTATGCGGGCGCACGTTCTTTCTTCCATTTCAAAGATGCGGTGAACGAAATCACCGGTTTCCCGTATGTCATTCCGACACACCAAGGCCGTGCCGCTGAAAACGTGCTTTTCTCCTACCTCGTTAAACCAGGTATGGTTATCCCAGGCAACGCTCATTTCGATACAACGAAAGGTCACATTGAAAGCCGTAAGGCATTCGCTATTGATGTTACTTGCGACGAAGCACACGACACCCAACTCGAAGTTCCTTTCAAAGGTAATGTGGGTCTTGAAAAACTGGAAAAAGTTTTGAAGGAAAACCAAGGCAATGTTCCTTTCATGGTTCTTACCGTGACCAATAACACCGTTGGCGGTCAACCGGTTAGCATGCAGAATATTCGCGAAACCTGCGAACTCTGCCACAAATACGGCGTTCCCGTCAATATGGATAGCGCCCGTTTCATTGAAAATGCCTACTTCATCAAAACTCGTGAAAAAGGTTACGAAAACAAGACGATTGCCGAAATCGCAAAAGAAATGTTTAGCTATGCAGACTCCATGACCATGTCTGCAAAGAAAGACGGCCTTGTAAATATGGGCGGTTTCATCGCTACACGCAAAGAAGATTGGTACGAAGGTGCCAAGAGATTCTGTATTCCTTTTGAAGGTTTCTTGACTTACGGCGGTATGAATGGTCGTGATATGGCTGCTTTGGCAGTGGGTTTGGATGAAAATACCGAATTTGATATGCTTGATACCCGTATTCAACAAGTTCAGTATTTGGCTAAGAAATTGGACGAATATGGTATTCCTTATCAGCGCCCCGCTGGTGGTCACGCTATTTTC
>JAZUEE010000204.1:0-3781 GCA_045639985.1 Bacteroidales bacterium | reverse complement strand
TTGCAAGGTGATGATCTTCGCCAACCCGCACAACCCGGGCGGAAGAGTGTGGACCAAAGAGGAACTGCAGCAGGTGGCCGCCATCTGCAAACGCCAAAATGTACTCGTCATTGCCGACGAAATCCACGCCGACCTCACTCTGCCCGGGTACAAGCACACCTCCTTTTCCACCGTTTCAGACGATGCCTTCCACAACTCCATCACCTTCATTGCCCCGAGCAAAACCTTCAATATGGCAGGATTGGCCTCTTCCGTCTGTTACGTTCCTGACCCCGACATCAAAAAACAGTTCTTTTCCTTCTTGGATGCCAACGAGCTGTCGTTAGGTTCCCTATTCGCCTACGTGGCTGCCGATGCCGCCTTCTCACACGGCGACGAATGGCGCCTACAGCTATTAAACTATCTGCAAGGAAATGTGGATTTCACAGAACAATATCTGAAAGAGAACCTGCCGCAAATTAAGATCATGCGACCTGAAGCATCCTTCCTACTCTGGCTCGACTTCCGCGAACTGGGAATGTCGCACAAAGACTTGGTGGATATGCTAATCCATAAGGCCAAAGTCGGATTCAACAGCGGCCTCGACTTCGGCCCAGAAGGCGAAGGCTTTATGCGTATGAACATCGGCACACCGCGCGCCAACATCAAAGAGGCAATAAACCGAATTCAAAGAGCCGTGAATTGAGAATAATCTTTGGGGGAACCTGATACTTCAGACTTTTCAATCTACTTCATACAGATCACTGTTCACTAATCACAGTTCACTGACAACTAACAACTATTACATATCGCCTAAACTATGAAGGATGTCAAAATCACCGTTATCCGAAAATCCAGTTATCCGGACCTTATGGAAAAATACGAAAATCCCATTGAGCACGCCTGCGATTTACACGAAGGGCAGATTTTTGTTTCCACAGACGGCCAGCGTCCGCAGGACTTATGCGAAAGTGCCTGGGGCAGTATGAGGGAATTTGTAGAGGTCCTCGCCAACGGAGGCGGCAATTTCTACGACGGTTGGATGAAGGACCCCTACTCCGCAATGATTTCGTGCAACGACGGTTTCCGTCCCGTCAGCTTCCTTTTGGAAACCGTAATGGACTAATCGACGGCCTTATAGCCGTCCCTTTTAAGTAAGCCCCTTGATCTAAAATTTCGTCAAACACCCTATAGTGAATACTATTGATGCGAACTCTTTTTAGCGGACAGGAATAATAGAAAAATTCTTATTACTTATTATGAAAGTCAACAGTTTTGGCTCGACGAGGAAAATATTTACCACATTGAGTTTTTATCATAAAGAAAATTATAGGACACAAAACTACAAGATCAAAATGGATAATTCTAAAAAACATCCATCCCCTTCCCACCATATTAATTTTTTTGTATGTTTGCGGCATACAAAAATTCACAGAAAAATGGCAACGCTTATTCTTTCTATAATAACATTTATTGTTTTAGTCAAAGTTTTTGGGGAATCTTGTGGCGGATCGAGCTTTTTTGATGATTATTTACACTGAAATCATAGCATAAATTATTTTGCACAATATTCACCGAATTGATTCGTCAATTCGTTTTTTTTTGTCCCAATCCGTTTTCTTCTTCCTTATTACTTTTGCTGAAAAGTTTTTATCATAAAGAAAATTATAGGACACAAAACAAAAATCATCCGTCCACCTTCCCACCATATCATATTTTTTTGTATGTTTGCGCCATACAAAAATTCACAGAGATGTTAGACCTTATAGTTACAATAATATTAACTTATTTCTTCATCAAGTTGGTGGGTAAAATTCCTGGTCAGTCCAGTTTTTTCAAATAAAGAACCGTAAGATTATCTGTCCCAATCCGACTTAAAGTTTACTTCTATATTTGCCCAAAATTAGAAATCAATGGCAAAAGAAGTAAACAAAAGGGTTAATGTCTTCATCAACGGAAAAGAGGTTGAAAACAACATCAAGTCTATAAGGGCCGCTATGGCTCATCTGACCAATCAGCTCAACAAGATGACGATTGGCGTTTTTATCATAAAGAAAATTATAGGACACAAAACAAAATGGAGTATATCCATGACTATACTCCATAAACATTATCACTAACAAACATGGCGGCCTCATGGTCCTCCCACATGCTAACGTGTTGAATGTTGACTGCAAAAATACAAAAAAATAATGGATAGAAATCACTGTGCAAAGTGTATTCACTTAAAGAAGAATAAAGAAGGTAAAAAGACATCAGAAGGAACTACGTATTATAGTCTGTTTTCCGGAATGTACGTGTGTTTTGTTGGTGGTCGATTCTGGTCTTCTCGTTTTTATCATAAAGAAAATTATAGGACACAAAACGCGGAGGTGGCATCTTTGATGGATTTGGTATGGTCGTCGTAAATCGCCCTCAGTTTTGCCAATTTGTATAGTGTCTGATTGTATTCAGCACTTCCCCTATCCATTTTGGACAGTTGGTTGGTCAGGTGCGACATTGCAGCCCTGATAGACTTGATGTTGTTTTCAACCTCTTTTCCGTTGATGAAGACGTTGACTCTTCTGTTTACTGATTTTGCCATTGCTGATTGTTTTCAGCAAAAGTAATAAGTAAGATGGAAACTGATTGGGACAAAAAAACCGAATTGACGAATCAATTCGGCGAATATGAATTATTGTATTTTATACTATGTTTTAGTGCAGATAGTCGTCCAAAAAGCTACTACTGTTCCCTGAATTTCCAAGCACCTTTACTATTATTATTAATGTTATAACTGAAAGTATTGTTACCATCTCTATGAATTTTTGTATGGTGCAAACATACAAAAATTTTAATATGTTGTACACGTAGAAGTGATTTTTTTCAAAAAAATCACTTCTATTTTCCTGCGCCCAGTTGCCGGAAGCACACCAGCATTTTGTCGCCGTAGTATTCGGCCACGATGTTGCCGAAGGATTCGATGTTCTTTTCGAGTTTTTATCATAAAGAAAATTATAGGACACAAAACGAAGCGGGCGGAACCTTTGGTGAGGGTGCGCACCATACCCTTGTTTGCGCTGTGCCGTGCGAAGATGGCCACGCCTTCGGCGTAGTCGTGGTGCCGGTCTGATAACCATTGCTGTATATCTGTCATAGCTTTCTTTTTCCGCAAAGATACCAAAGTGGAAATTTCCAAAATGGGACATAACGTATGTGCGTGATTTTTTTGTATTTTTGCGGCGTCGTTTTCGGACGAACTATAGGAATATCGGTAATCCGTATTGATCGGGTATTAAGATATTCCTATATTTTTTTTGTTATTGAATATAATTCATATATAATACTACCATTACTGTTTGTTTTCCTTCCGACATTAAAATATAGATTTGATTTCTGAGCTTGTTTTTATCATAAAGAAAATTATAGGACACAAAACCTATAAACAATAAAGCATTCACTTTTAGAAACTTGCATTGATCTTTTATTAGAAAAATTCAATCAAATCTGGTCCTTGAAGCAGTTCTTCGCTCGTTTTTTTTGATTTCGGGCCCAAATAATGATATGAAAATTCTGTCTGTTTGTCTCCAATCAAAAAAACACTCACACGGCTGTTATTGACTAGCATCGCACGTATCCGCGTTTTGTGCATTTTGTGCTCACAAATCCGGTTCTTCATCTTTGCGTTTTTTTTATCTTTGCCGCCTCAATAAGAGGGACCTCTTATTTTCATTCGACAACAAAAAACACCTTATATGAAAAGAGCAATTATCAGCGTAAGCGACAAAACCGGCGTGGTGCCTTTCGCCGCCGGTCTCATTGA
>JAZUEE010000203.1:0-9306 GCA_045639985.1 Bacteroidales bacterium | reverse complement strand
GGTGCATTACTTTTATGTCATCCATAAACTCAGGATTCATCTTAAAGTTGTTTGCACATTGCTTATATGGTACAATGGTGAAACCAGTCGGATCAAGGTGTATAATGCCAGTTCCACCTTTACTCTTCATAAAATAGAAATCATTTTCCGTATTGCAATCCAATATGGTTGCATTAGCCGCCAGTTTGCTTAAAGTTATAGGATTAATGTTTGTGGCATTATCCCATGTGAAGATATTACTTCCATCAATAACACCGACAAGCGCATCAATACCCGCCTTAATCATTATAGGCTGCATGTCATCTGGGCAAACAAAACTCAGGAAGCGGAAGAAACGAGCCATGCTGGTTCTTGCCTCCAATTCATCGGCATACTTTTCACTAATATGAATCATCACTTTCATACATAAAAGTGCCAAAACTTCCTTTATAAGAATTGTCTGAGATGTATCTATTTCGTTAGAACGCAAATAACCAGTACGCATCTTTCTGACATCTGCTTCTATATAATAATCGAGACGTGATGTCATAAACTCTATTTCATTTTTACCGCCTCCTTCTTCCAAACTGAGCAAAGCCTTAATCAATTCACTTGTATCGTCTATATCCTGTGTGAAATATTCTGGATATATTCTCAGAATGTTAACTATCACTTCTATACGTTCTTCACGTCTAATCGCAATTCGACCAGACTTCCGTATAGAGGCTACAATATCATTTATGTATTTATTCTGTTCCCCTTTACGCACAACATCTATTGCAAGCAACAAACGATTGTATTTCTGAATTAGAGCTGTTGATTTTGTTATAGTTGTGGACTTGGTCTCTTCGCCAAAAAGATCAAGGAATGTTGATCCTTCCACCATCCACTCTTGCAACTTCATCATTATCTCACAAACAATTGCAAGTTCCTCTATCTGGTGCTTACGAATACAAGAATCAACGACAATCGTGTCAAGTATATTCATATAAGTAAATAGCCAAAGATTGCTACCTTCATTGTATTGTCCGACCAGATCCTGTTGAAGTTTTTTTGTGTGTTTGTTTTCTTCATCAAAATAGCAATCAAAATACTGATCTTTGTTGTCCATCTCGTCAATCTTTTCAAACACCTGGTCAGCACTATAAAAGACCTTCCCCAATCGATCTAGTTGGGGATTGTTTAGAGACAATATCAATGTCTTATTTTTTTTGTTGATGCCACGTACATAGACTTCAACTCTTGCCCCAGGCAATTTTTGTTTTTCAGTTAACTGTGCATAAAGACGATGCTTTAGTCCATATACGTCACGCATAATATGATATTCTGCATGTACACCACTATGTTTGTCTATTTCTGTTCCTATATATGAAAAGGTATGAACAGTATCCTCTTCGTACAAATCCTCTATCAAAACATTGCGGTCCTGTAATAATTTAGGATTGCCAGAATCATCAACACCTTGATAAACACAAGCTATCTTTTGAGGAATACGACCTCTTTCTCTCATTTCAACCTGAAACGGCAATAACCGAATATAGCAAAGAGTTCCGCCACATGAAACTTCATAATACAAAAGATCATCTTTCCTTACGACTCGAATAATATCCAAAGTAACTTTAGTTACACCTATGTTTTTTTGCACTGGCGCCTTGTTAGGGAAAAAGTTTTTTTCTACAAATGGTTTTCCTGGAGCGAAATACATTCTGTATTCCTCTGGAGCATAAGTAATAGCCTCTTTGCTGAACCGAACATCAGCGATTCTTGCTGTACCTGTGGCAGGGTAGTATGCAAAGAGGTGCCCTTGATAATTCTTGAATATCAGGACAGAGCGAATAATATCATTATAAAAACTAGTATCAAGCGAAGATATACATTCCGAGGCAGAAAAAGAATCACCTAACAATTTGGCCAACTCACACGCTTGGTCTATATATATACTTTCAGGATCCAACTTTGGAAAATCTGATTTGTAGTAACCTATCAATTTCAATTTGCTAAAATCAAAATTGTTAGGATCTTGTGTAATTTTGTCGTCATTCATATAATTGAAAAATTTTCATTGCTGCTTTAGGTTACAGATTCGCTATTGGAGCATCATATTCATTAACACTTCAAGCATCATAACCTATTCTCCTATATAAAGCATTATTAATAAACCATAGCAAAAATTCTGAGATTTCACGTCTATTTTTTAGCAAAAACAGCTGCAAAAATAACAAAAAGGAAGGTAGTTTCTGCATAAAAATGCAGTTTAGGTGCTTTTTGACAGAAACTGACAAAAAGCACCTAAAAAGAAGCGTTTGTACATATCCCCCTCAAAAAACACTATCCACTCTTAATACATGACAAAATTTAAGACAACCTATTATACCATTTAGTTCAAATAGTTGCCCACCACAAAAATCCACTAATCGTTCTCCCTCATCCAGTCGCCCACGAGCTTCAGGTATTTGTCGGTGGCCTCTACAAAGCACATATGGCGACAGCCGTCAAAAAGTTCCCAGCGACTGTTCGGGGCGGCATCGTACATCGTCTTGGCAATCATCGGGGTGGACAGGTCGTTGGTGCCGCTGATGACCAGCACGGGTTCCTGCACCGACTTCAGCTTCTCGGTATAGTCCCACTCCTTCAGCGTGCCTAATGGGGTGAACTCGTTGGGGCCCCAGGCCACCACATAGCTCTCGCTGCCGCTCTTCTTCGGGCGCGTGACGCAGTCTGGTGTCTCCGGTCCGAACACCGATGCGCAGCAATGGCGCTCCATAAAGTGGTCAACGGCCTCTAAATAGGCCTTGCCGTCATAAACGCCGGTCTTTTCAGCTTCGGCAATCACCTTCTGGTCCTCGGGCGACATGAACTTGATATTGCGGTGTTGCTCGTGTCCCCACAGTTGCGAACAGGAGAGCGAGCTGGACAGGATGACGGACTTCACGCCCGCGGGCTTGTTGTCGCACATATAGGTGATGGCGAGCATGCCGCCCCAGGACTGGCCAAGCAGATGCACCTCCTTGAGGCTGAGATGTTTGCGCAGACATTCGAGCTCGTCCACCCAGGTTCGCGCCACCCAGAGGTCGGGACGGTTTTCCACGTAGGAGTTGCCGCAGCCGAGCTGGTCGTACATCACCAGCGCTCTGCCTTCGTCGGCTAAGCTGTCGAGCACCTCGAAGTAGTTGTGCGTGGAGCCGGGTCCGCCGTGCATCAGCACTAATGGAGCCATCCCTTTACGGTAGGACTCCTGAATGTCGCCCACAATTCTATAATACGTCTTAAATTCGCCAAACGGCATGTAACCTTCTGTAATCATATTCATAATTTTATTTGTTTTTAAATCCATATAAAGTAGTTGTTCTTTGATTGCAAAGATACTAAGTTATTGATTATCCTGATTTATCAGATTCACTACCACTTTCACAATGGCGTCCTTCTCTTCGGGCCTGCTTTCGGCAATCATCAGCGTAATCGCCACAAGCGTGTTGTCGGCAATGCGCTTGTGGCCATTCGGGCCATACAGCACCCGGTTGTTGTCCATAAACCATAGGAAAAGCATAGCGGCAATCCGCTTGTTGCCGTCACTGAACGAGTGATTCTTCACCACAAGATATAAAAGCATAGCGGCTTTCTCTTCCACACTGGGATAGAGTTCCTCACCGCCAAAAGTCTGGTATATCTGACCAATAGAACTCTTAAAAGAATCATCTTTCTCATTGGCAAACACAGCACTACCTCCAAATTTCGATTTCAACCTTTGAATGGCTTCCATGGCATTCTCGTATGTTGCATGGAATGGTTCTTCGGTCGTTGTCTTGTCAACTGTCAAGTCCTGATAATCATAGTGGTCAAGCGTATCTAACGCATAAGCGTAATCGCTTATCGCACTAATCATTCCGCCGGCTTCTTCACTGGAGAGTTCCTCCTGATGCTGATAGGTCCTTGACATCAACTGCACCACCTTCTTCAGCTCATCATAACGCTGCAAAGTGATGTTCTGTTTGACAGCATAGCCTTTTATGAGATATTTTTTCAGGATAGCTGTGGCCCATTTTCTAAATTTTGTAGCATTTTTTGAATTCACGCGATATCCCACAGATATAATCATATCAAGATTGTAGAACGGGATGGTTCTTTCAACCTGACGATTACCCTCTTGTCGAACTTGTGCAATTTTTGCACAGGTTGACAGTTCATCTAATTCTTGACTTTTATAAATATTATTAATGTGTCGAAGAATTGACGTTCTGTCCGTATCATATAATATGGACATCTGCTGTTGGCTCAGCCATACGGTCTCTCCCTCCAGCTTGACGTCCAGCTGGATACTGTTGTCCTCCGTCGTGTACATTACGATGGATGATGCGTCAGAGGTGGAAATTTGTGCAAGCGGAAACTCGCTTTTGTTGTGTGCGTTAGGGGTTTGTTCTGTTTTCATAATATCTTTTGTATTTCAAGCCGCAAAAATACAAAAAGGATTTTATTTATACTTAAAAAACAGATACAACATGAAAATTGTCACACAGACAATGTAGGCCCCAATGATTTTGAACGCGGTGATTACGGCATTGAGTTCTTTCAGACTATATACTTCATACGTATAATCTATTTCGCGGCATAAAACAAACATAACAATAAAAGCAACTATGACCGCGGCCAAAACAGCCAATACGATGGTAATAACTTTATCTAATCTGGACATCGTCTTCCAATATTTAATTTGCATTTTTTCATCTGCATATGTACAAAAAAACAAGTTTCAAATGGTAGCTGGAATTAGTCCAGCAACATCCACATAATCGGGTAGCCGCCTATGGAACCGCCTACTTGAACATCGCGTTCCGGTGGAGCAGTCGGACTTCAGGGGTCACCTCCGCTGGGGCTTCCACGCCGCATTCTTGCAGCACCAATTCCCACAAGGTCAAAACGGTTTCCTTGTTGGCGGACGTCCGGGCGGCCTCTTTGGCTCCGATATGTGCCACGAGCAGTTCCTTGCGTTTTCCTTTCTCGTTAAACACTAAACAGAAATCCTCTATGATAGGGCTTGTGCCGTCAACGGACAGGCAGTAGAAGAGCGGACATTTGTATTCCGCCAAAGAGCATTTGTTAGTGGTGATAAAGCCCCATTTTTCGCAAACGGTCTTTTTCTCAACATCCACCACCGCCCGATGAAACGTTTTATAAAGAGGATAAATTTGTCCGACGATAAAAAGTACTATCACAAAAAGCCAAAAGGGTATTGTCCAAGCCACCAAACCGATTATCAGCCCGATTAGTATAAGGCCTTTGATTACCGCAATCCAGCAGACCTTCTTTTGGGGCAAGGCGAATACCACTTCTGTTTCGTTTTCGGACAATCGGACATCCAAAACGCTGCCAAATGTCTCATTGGCCGTTTGTATGGATTGGGCAAGTTTACTGTTTGATGTCATTTTTCTCATTGTTTGAATTTTATTTGACTTCTCATATTTTCCAAAATGCTTTTTGCTTCTTTATCCGGCAAACTGAATTTGCGGGCCAAAGTCAGCAAGTCTTGATCCGTCGGATTTATTGCATTATTGAACGAAGTAGTATGATACCCGCCGATACCTGTTGACGGAAGAATGTCGAACGCGGGTGCCAGGTGCCATTCCTCATTTTCGTATAGAAAGGCAAAATTCTTCGCATGATCATCCTTATTTCCAATTAAATAATTGAAGCACATCAACTTAAACACTTTCCACAATTCATTTACGCAGTGCGTAAGATTTGCCGTCACTTGGAAGATATGGTAATAGTCCAAACTCGGAATACGGTAGTCAGCACACAAAAGGCCTGCCATACTTATCACGTGTATTTTGCGACCATCAGAAGTTCTGTCAAAACGTTTGGTGCCGAAGAATTTGTTATAAAAAAGACGGCAATCCATCATTTCAACGTCACAACGGCGTGCCAACAAATGGTAGTTGTATTCCTGCGAACCAATTCTATCCACATCTTCACGGGCCGGGAATTTCACCAGCCATTCATCACCATCATATCGGACAAAGACTTTAGGCCGCGCCCCACCGGGTGAGCCGCCTCGACGATATAATTCTGCGATGCAGTCCTCACCCGTGTCACCGTCATTTCGTAAAATGGCGGAAACTTCCTTCTGGAGTTTCTCAAAATCAACAAAATCCATAGAGTTTGAAAAGCTTTTGTCCGGATAAAACTCAAGAGCACCTCGTCCGCAAGAGCCCACTAAAGCCAGTCTGTCGAGCAGATTGAGTTCTTCGGGACGAATGCCCAAACATTGCAAATGTCTGTCCATAATCAGCAAGCCCCAGCCGTCGGGCATAGAGTCGTCAAATACGCCGAAGCCTCCGCCAAAGGGGGATGGCTTTGCTTCAAACACGCCGGATTTTAATGGTAGTTCGAACGGAGAAATGGAAAAGCCACAGGACAACCACTCTGCCGCGTACTCAAACAAGCAGATGCCATCGGCCCGCAGCAACAATCTGCCCACACGACGTTGTCCCATTCTAACTTCTAATGCTGTAATATTTTCCATTGCTATAATTTTCTTCCTCTTTTACGATTCTTGGCGGATTGCACCGCCAGCACTTCATCCAGGCTCTCATATTTGTGCGATGCAAAAACCTCCTCAAAATCACGCAAACAATCAAGGGCAAAAGCCACTTGGAGCAGTTTTTCAAAGGCTATGCTGCCGGTCTGCTCAAATTTCCGGTATGTTGGCAACTTCATACCGGCACGCGCAGCCAAACCTTCTTGCGTAAGGTTCAGCTCCAGCCGACGTTGCTTCACCCGAGCCGCGACATCTAACATCATCCCTTGTGGTGTTATAGTTTCAAGTGATATCATTTTGTTATTTATCCTATATTTTATACAACAATTGATATTATTTTGTCAGTTGCAAAAATACGATTTTTTACATAGCATCACATTTTCTATCATCATTTTTCAATTTTATTTGGGCGGCCCGGCATCGCCAACGCACCGGCCGACGCTATGCCGTCGGGCTTTCCAGCCTAATTTCGCGCTCCGTTTCTGCGTGATGCACCGTCTCTACCGTAAAACCGCGCTCATAAATGGCTTCCAATCCCTGCCGCAATCCCCGCGCTCAACGTTTGCATTTCGAGGCGAGCACGCAACACCGCCGCAGGCACATTTCTCCCGCGCCTCGATACGTGCGTGGGGATGATTCTTTCTACCGATAATTGTCCCTGATCGGAACATGAATGTTATTCCGACATTAGTTTCTTCCACTCGTCGTGCTTCTCATTCCAAAATTCAGAACGCTTCTTTCGTAAGGCAGAAAATTTTGCAGGGTATTTTTTCTCTAATGCAATGTAGTCGTCGCCAACGGCTTCAGCCACATATCCATCTGTGAATTCGCCGAAAAGCATAATGGCTTCCATAATGTCTGTACTGTCGGCCTTAGCATATTGCCGCAGTAAATATCCCAAATCAACTATCGATGTGTTCCCTTTGTCCACCCATTCGCATTCCGCCAATCGATACCATATTGAATACTCCGATTCTGAACGCGGCGTGGCTTCGTACAGCACTTTAGCTGGAATGTCTGCACCTGCCACCACCAATTCTTTTAGATGGCATAGCGCTTTTTTATATTGGTTGGTGTCCCGATTGCTTTTGAACGTGCATTGGTCGGAATCTTTGTCATTAAAATTTGCCACAGAATCACCCCCTGTTAATCTAACAGTTGTGGGATTATTGATGGGATGTTCAGTATTCCGTCCGTTATGGCAAGCAATCGCAAGGAAAGAGAGGCAAATGGTCAACAATAAAGTCGATAACGGAGAATGTACTCTTGTCCGTTGTGCTGATGGCGGCTCTTTTTTCTCAATTGCCTCCTTGTATGGCTTGATCATCCCGTCGTTCATCTTGCTCCCCATTTTGCTGCGGAGTTTCTTGTTCTTCATCAGCTCAATGAACCGATGCAGCTGACTGGGTGCTATGAAGGTATAAACGGGATACGAGAAAAGGATGAGGTCGGCGGTGCTGAGGGCCTCCCGTGCGGGTGTAAAATCCTTTTCCAACTGATGGATTTTCTGTCCCACATGCAGGATGTTCCACTCGTGTTCGGGGTGCTGCTTCTGCAAATAGAGGCAACTTTGCAGAGTGATCGAGTACTGTCCCTTCGGACTTCCATTGATAATCGTGATGCGCATAGTGATGATCTTATTCTGAATTAGGGCGCAAAGATACAAAAACGGGGCCGAATTCCCCCGATATCGCATTATTTCACCGGCTCCACTGTATATCCTTGTTTGCGCAGCAATGTTATGAGTCCCTCTTCGCCTGGCAAATGGCCGCCGCCCACAGCGAAAAATGTACAACATTTTTTCATGGCCTCTTCCATTATCGGCAACCAAGAGAGGTTGCGTTTGCTGACAAAGTCTTGGTATTCATCTTCGTCAAGACCTTGTTTGACCATATCATACAGCAAATCCAAATTTTGGTTAGAATAGGCTTTGTCTAACAGCAATCTGGCGCTGGCCAGCGAATCTTTGCTATTGGCAGGGTCTCTAACTGTCTCGAGCAATTTTGCCGCATCTTTTTTCATATCACCACCCCAGAGAAGATTCGCGCCCAATTCGACAGATTCCAATCCGCCAACTGCTTTTCCGTCAGCGAGCGCTCGCCGCTGCAATCCATCGTCAATGGATTCGGTTTTGCTTCCAGACTGGGTTTCGGGAAAAGTTATGGTCAAAAAAAGGTAAAAAGCGCCGGGCGTGAAGGTTATCAATCTTGGTCTATACCCAATAATGGATTCGGTATATTGAAGAATTTCTTCATATTCTTCAGGGGTATAAAAATCAGCTAAGGATTGATCCTTAGGCAGCAGTTCCATTTTAGGGATGCTATTGAAGGTTTCCCTACTGGCTGAATCTACAAAAGAGACCTCGCCATAGAACTGTTTGGAAGAGCGGAATGCCTTTTCAAAACCGTTTAAGGTGTCACATAGAGATAGCGGCATGAAATGATGGGTTCCCAAGAGGTAGGATGGGTATTTGAGCTTGTTGCCGGACACTTTCCAAAGAAGTTGGGCGTGTCCTACAGAGCCGGTGCCCCCAATCAAAAGGACAACCAAAAGGAATTTGCTGATGTTTTGATGTATTTTCATTATTTCACTATTTAATTCATTTAAAGCATCTTACTTACAATTACCAATATACAATCTCCCGTTTTTCATCCGATTTGAGTTCGCCTTCCGAATAGCACTTCCTCGAAATCCAATTGCCGTAAGCATCATATTCATACTCGTAACGCCTTTGCTTGGATGGTTCGCTTTGGTCCTTTTCATACCACTCAAACAGCAGGAGATTGCCATAG
>JAZUEE010000202.1:0-5249 GCA_045639985.1 Bacteroidales bacterium | reverse complement strand
TAGTATTTATAGAAACCTTCACCTGTTTTACGTCCGAGCAAACCGGCGCGAACCATTTTTCTCAACAACGGATGTGGACGGTATTTAGGATCGCCAAATTCATTGTAAAGAACTTCCATGATGGCCAAATTGACATCATTGCCGATAAGGTCAGCCAATGCCAACGGGCCCATAGGATGATTTGCGCCCAACATCATACATTTGTCGATGTCTTCAGCAGAAGCGATGCCATCAGCGAGAATGCCGACAGCTTCGTTAATCATCGGGATGAGAATACGATTAACCACAAAACCAGGAGCTTCATTTACGGGAACCGGTGTTTTTCCACTTTCAGTCGTCAAATCAACGATAGTCTTGCTAACTTCTTCTGAAGTAAGTTGACCCTTAATAACTTCCACCAATGCCATTCTGTCAGCAGGATTGAAGAAGTGGCAACCAATAAATTGAGTAGGACGGCTCGTGCAAGCGGCGATTTCCGTAATGGAAAGAGAAGATGAGTTAGTAGCGAAGATTGTCTCCGGTTTGCAGATCTTGTCGAGTTCCATAAAGACATCCTTCTTCAACTTCATATCTTCCACAGCGGCTTCAATAACGAGGTCTGCATCAGCGAATGTAGCGTAATCCGTTGTTGTGGTGATATTTTTCAAGATAGCATCCATTGCATCTTGAGAGATTTTGCCTTTCTCTACGAGTTTGGCGTATGATTTTGAAATAGAGCCCATTGCCTTATCCAAGCTGGCTTGGGTTCTGCTCTTCATTACGACCGGCATTTTGGCAGCAAATGCTTTCACAATGCCTTTGGCCATGGTACCTGTACCAATAACACAAATTTTCATAATTACGTTTTTTAATATTGATTAATAGTAAGTTTATTCATTCGTAAAATGTGCTTCCGTCTTAGACAGGAAAGCGGTCATGCCTGCTTTTTGGTCTTTTGTAGAGAAACAGCGTCCGAACATTTTATTTTCAAAAGCCACGGCTTCATCGGCCGGCAAATCATATTCTTCATTGATACACTCTTTGGCATAACGTACGGCGATAGGGGCGTTTTTGACAATTCGTCCTGCCAACGCACGTGCCTCATCCATAAGTTGTTCCGGTTCATATACGGCATTTACCAAACCAATGCGCAGTGCTTCATCGGCCTTAATGGCACGTCCAGAGAAAATCATCTCCTTGGCAACACCCATACCCACGATTTTAGTCAGGCGATACGTACCGGAAAAGCCAGGGATGATTCCCAAACCGACTTCGGGTTGCCCGAAGCGCGCCTTGTTGGAAGCAAGACGAATATCGCAAGAGAGAGCCAACTCGCAGCCACCACCTAAGGCAAAACCATTTACGGCAGCAATAACCGGAATCGGCAGCGTTTCAATTTTCCGAAACACCTGCGCACCCAAACGACCAAATTCAAATCCTTCCGATTCATTCAAGTTCTGCATTTCGGAAATATCCGCACCCGCCACGAAAGATTTCTCGCCATCGCCCGTGATAATCAGTGCACGAATATCTTTATCAATACTACCGATAAAGTCTCCTAATTCTTTAAGAATGTTTGAGTTGAGTGCATTTAATGATTTCGGAGCGGAAATGGTCAACGTACAAATCGCATCCGCCACATTGATTTTTAAGTAATTATATTCCATAAATAAGATTTTTGAAAAAAAACGCTGGCAAAAGTACAAAAAAAAATAGTTGTTGACATTCACCAAATCAACTTGTCACATTAGCACATTAATTTGTATTTTTGCCGCCTTAAAAAACAATCCCATGTCCATTTGTAAAATTTACAATTCATCCGACAACGCCCTACCCGCCTACGAAAGCACGTTAGCCGCCGGTATGGACCTCAGAGCCAATCTTTCCGAAAGTATCACCCTTCATCCAGGCGAACGAAAACTCGTGCCAACCGGGCTTTTCATTGAATTGCCCAATGACTGCGAGGCACAAATCCGTCCGCGCAGCGGACTGGCCTTCAAACACGGCATCACCGTCTTAAACAGTCCGGGCACCGTTGACGCCGACTACCGCGGGGAAATCAAAGTATTGCTGATAAACCTTTCCAATGAACCATTCGTTATCGAACATGGCGAGCGCATCGCCCAGATGGTCATTGCAAAATTCCAACAAGCTGACATCCAGGAAGTATCCTCGCTGGAAGAACTTTCCAACACCCAACGCGGAACGGGCGGATTCGGACATAGCGGTACAAAATAAAAGCTTATCTATCAAATGTTTATCACCAGAATGAAAAAGACTCTATTTCTTTTGCTGATGGCGGGATGTTGTTTTTGCCTTTATGGGCAAAACACCACCCCTAAAAAAACTCGAAATATTGCTAAAACGGATGCTTCTTCGATTAACAACCGGAAAATTTCCGTCCAATATACCGAAGGTTTGAAAGCATACTACAATGGAAATCTTTCCGAAGCTTCCAACATCTTCAATGGGATTATTATAGACAATCCCAAGCACGACGCCTCCTATTTTATGCTGTCGCGAATTTTCACCGACCAGCAGAACACCACGGATGCCGTCAACGCCCTGCAGCAGGCCATCAAAATCAACAAGAACAACATTTGGTACAAAGTCGATCTGGCCGACCTCTACATGCAAATGCAGGAATACGCATCAGCCGCCAAACTTTGGGAACAAATCTGCAAAGAGAAAAACAACAACGAATATTATCTTTATTCGCTTTCAGAGGCCTACCTCAACATGAAAAAGTTGGACAAAGTGATAGAGACCTACAATCGCATGGAAGACATCATCGGGCATAATGACGACATCACCCGCGTAAAAGTATCTATCTGGCTCTATATGAACAAAGTAAAAGAAGCCGTCGGAGAATATGACAAGCTCATCCGAATGTTTCCGCACAATGCGGACTACTATATCCAAGCCGGCAACATCTACCAAAGCAACGGCATGCTTCCCCAAGCCATCGTCTATTATACAAAGGCACAAGAACTTGACTCCAACGACCCCATGCTCAACTTCACGATGGCCAGTTATTGGGGGCAACAAGGTTCGCCGGACAAGCAAATGGACTGTCTTCAAAAGGTCTTTTCCAACACGTCCGTTTCCATGCAGGAAAAGATACCCTACATGAGAACATACGTGACAACGGCCCTGAAAACGCAAGACAAAACATTGTTAAAAAACGCCGAAGCATTATGTGACGCACTCATTTCAGCGCATCCCGACAATGGTAACGGCTATGCATTCAAAGCGTCACTATACACTTTTCAAAAACAGTATGCGGAAGCAGCATCTTCCTATGAAAAAGCCCTTAACATCGACAACTCATCCTTCGCCGTTTGGGAAGATTACTGTTATGTACTCGGGAAACTCGAGCAATGGCAACGTCTGTTGGAATATGAAAAAGACTTAACGGAGCTCTTTCCGCAAAATGCCAAAATGTTGTGCAATTTGGCATTAGGACATCTTCAAAAACAACAACCCGACAAAGCCATCGAATATTTGATGCAGGCCAAAACATACGCCTACGAAAAAGAGTTACTTTCCACCATTTACGAAACACTTGCCAACGCCTACAGCCAAAAAGGAGACGCTGCTGCCGCCGAACAATGGCGCTCAAAATCGGGCAAAAAGTAATCACTTTTTTTTGTATCTTTGCCGCTCAAATTTTTTAAAGATAGATGGATAAGAATACAGTTATTGGATTGCTTTTGATTTTCGGTTTGTTCATGGGCTTCAGCTTCTATCAAACCAATAAAAATCAAAAACTTAGAAAAGCTCAAGAAGAACAATTGGCCGAGCAGGCCCAACAAAAAGCGGAAGAAGAAAAAGCACTCGCATTAGAGCAGGAAAACACCCATTCCGACAGCACTTCCACAAACGCCCTAACCCCCACACAACAATTTTCCAACCCACAAATAGCCGACTCCAGCGACTATACCGTGGAAACCGCCAAAGCCATATATACTTTCAGTAAACAAGGCGGTTATCTCAAAAGCGTCCTTCTAAAAGACGTCTATCGTTACACGCCCAAAGATTCGGCAAAAATCCTACTCGAACTTTTCGAAGGAGGAACGAACGAAATGGGCATCAAACTGATGTTGAAAGACCAGACGGAAATTTCCACCCGAGACTGCTATTTCATTTCTGCCACAACAGACACCCTTTTAGTGGACAAAAAAAACAACACCTTGGCACTGCGACTGTATCCCAACAAGACTGGAGATTCTTTACAATGCCAAACACAAGATGCCGAATCCTACATCGAATATCTTTACACTTTCAACAACGAAGACTACCGTTTCGGGTTCAAAGTGCGCTTTGTCAATATGGACAAATACCTGTATGCCAACAAACATGATTACACGTTGGAATGGAACGCACAGCCACGCAATGTAGAAAAGAACTACGAAGCCGAAAAGATGCTCACATCCGTGTATTACATGGACAATGTGGAAGATGTCGGCAACTTGGATGAACGCAAAGATGACCAAAAAGAGTTCACATCCGCTCTAAAATGGGTGTCCTTCAAACAACAATTCTTCACTACCTGCCTTATTGTAGAGGACAAACCGTTCAAATCCGGCAACTTGTCTGTTACATCACCTGACAAATCAGAGACTTCCGTTCTCAAAAACTGTTCTGCCAACCTTGATTTTGAAATTCCAGACCTTCATAATGGCTCTTTCGGTATGTCCATGTTCATTGGTCCTAACCAATACAAACTACTCAAAGAATATGATTTGAAATTAGAGCGCCAAGTACCATTGGGATGGGGTTTCTTCCTGCTACACTGGATAAACCGTTTTGCCATCATTCCAGTATTCAATTGGCTGAATGCGTATGGTTTAAACTACGGCCTTATCATTCTGATTCTTACCGTCATTTTGAAAGTCGTTCTAATGCCGGTAGGTTATAAGACCTACATTTCATCTGCCAAGATGCGTGCGTTGAAACCGGAAATCGAAGCCATCAATGCACGCTATCCGAAAGATGAGGACATGATGAAGAAGCAGCAGGCAACCATGGCGTTGTACAAGAGTGCAGGGGTAAAACCGGCAGGCGGCTGTCTCCCGATGCTTATCCAAATGCCGATTCTCATTGCCATGTACCGTTTCTTCCCTGCCGCATACGAACTAAGACAGCAGTCTTTCCTGTGGGCGGAAGACCTTTCCACATACGACTCTATTTGGGACTTCGGCCCCCGCATCCCGCTTTATGGCGACCACATGAGTTTGTTCACCATCCTCATGACCATTGCGACATTG
>JAZUEE010000201.1:0-4051 GCA_045639985.1 Bacteroidales bacterium | reverse complement strand
CATGGCTACGATCCGACTTTGTAGAAGTTCACATCAGCAATTTATTTGGGCGAGAACAATATAGGAGAGAATCTTTACTATCAAGTGCCTGCATAGGATTCATTGCCGGATTTGGATTAGACAGTTACCGATTGGCTATAGAGGCCATCCTAAAAAAAATCAGCACCTGTTAAACTCTGACACCTGCAGCAATGTCTATACCACTTGTTTTTTCGAACAACTATTAACAAAAACCTTTAAATATTATATCCATTATGAAAAAAACATTAAGTTTACTGATTGCATTGGCATTTGTCTTTTCTGCCATCGCACAAGAAAACGCTCCTGCTAAACCCAAAAAAGTCAAAGAACCCGAAATTACTTTTGAAAATTTAGTTCACGACTACGGCAACATCCAACAAGGTGACAACGGTACGTGCGAATTTGTTTTCAAAAATACAGGCAAAGCCGATTTGATTCTGACCAATTGTCGTTCCAGCTGTGGCTGCACCGTTCCAGAATGGCCGAAAGATCCGATTGCTGCTGGTAAAAAAGCCGCTATCAAAGTTAAATACAACACTCAACGTATTGGAACTATCAATAAAAGTGTCACCGTTGAATCAAATGCCGTAAACAATAGAGTTGTTCTAAATATTAAAGGCAATGTGTCTGCAAAACCGACAGAAGCCGCTCCTGAGAACAGCCAAAGTCCCGTTAAAGCTAATTAATTAATCCTACAAATTCAATATACCAATGAAAAAGCTTTTGATAATCTGTATGGCATTGTGCTTTGTCATCAGCATGCAAGCACAAAGTAGTAAAACGTCCTCAAGCAATAAGTCAACATACACTGGAACAGGTGCCGAAATCAAATTCGACAAATTGACCGTTGATTTTGGTACATTGAAAGTTGGTGATGTAAAAGTAGTCACCGTTACTTTTACCAACATTGGTAAAAAGCCGTTGATTTTGGACGATGTGATTTCTTCCTGCGACTGTACTACGGTTGAATGGTCCAAACAACCTGTTATGCCTGGCAAAAAAGGTACAATCAAAGCAAAATACACAGCTAAGAACAAAGGCTTGATTAGCAAAAGAGTCACAGTTCTATCTAATGCAAACACAGATAGAGTGATATTACAACTTAAAGGTGAGGTCAAATAAGACCTCATCTTTTTTCCCGGGGTCGTTTGGTTTTGACAGCGAGAACGGGGAAATGTAAGCAGGTCGGAGTTTGTGAGCTGATTCCGTTAAAAGTTAACTCTCGATGCCAATAAACGGCGAAAATTCTTATGCATTCGCAGCGTAACCGTTGCGGATTCCGCCGCACAGACAAGGTCTGCAGCCGCGGGCGCTTCCCCGGAAGTCAATCAGTCCGACGTCCGGCCAGAAGTGTCAGAAAGGGACTGATAGCAAACGTAGGCTTCGATGCGTGAGCGAAACTTTAGAAGATACGCCGCTGTTAGGTTGGTCTCGTACCATACAGCAGCCGACAATTAAACGAAGACTAAACTTGTAGAAAGCATTTCTGCGGCTTGTTTGGACGAGGGTTCGACTCCCTCCGGCTCCACAGAATAAAAAGGATGTTCAAAAGAACATCCTTTTTATTTTTGTCTCAAAACAACGGCCACCCTGCTCGGTATATAAACCTTCATGTAATCGCGGCCGGCGCGACGAAGTGAGTGAAACACGTTGTCTTCCTTTATGTTTCCAAAACCGTTATATAAAACGGCATCCGTATTTAATACTATTTGATATTCACCTTGAGCGCATGGAATTTCATAATCCTGAAAAGACTTTTCGGGATTGAAGTTAAAGACAAACAAGAACTTTCCTCTTTTATATGCCAAAACTTGATCAGCATTCTTATCCCAAACCTTTTCAGGCACATCATTCAATATATTTTCCTTCCCAACCAAATTAACCATATCCCGATCGAAGCGGTTCAATCCCGCGTATTTCAGCATCTCGTCATCAGCCAAATTCCACTGCCGACGAGCATATTGATAAGACCAACCATTGTCCTGCCGCGGAAAATCAATCCATTCGGGATGGCCAAATTCATTGCCCATAAAGTTCAGATATCCCCCTGAAGACAGTGTTAACGTCACCAATCGAATCATCTTGTGGAGCGCAAGACCGCGGTCAACGACCAAGTTCGGAGTTAGCACAGACATACTGGTGTACATTTCCTTGTCAATCATTCTAAAAATCAAAGTCTTATCCCCTACCATCGCCTGGTCATGGCATTCCACATAGCTAATCGTCTGCTCTTCATTGCGTTTGTCCGTCATTCGAAAATAGATATCCCCCATTCCCCATTGCTCATCAGGGAGTGTCTTAACAGTCTTCATCCAATAGTCGGCAATGCCCATCGACATACGAAAATCAAAGCCCACACCGCCTTTATTCGTTGGGAAGGCCATTCCAGGCATACCGCTCACATCTTCCGCAACCGTCAACGCCTGCGGGTTCACCGCACGAATAAGATTGTTGGCCATCGTCAAATAGGCCACGGCATCTTCATCCACATTGTCATCAAAATACTGACCGTACTCCACAAAATCAACGCCGATTCCGTGATTCCAATAGCACATGCTCGTCACTCCGTCAAAACGGAAACCATCGAAACGGAACTCCTGCAACCAGTATTTGAGATTGGAAAACAGATACAGCAATGTCTCCGTTTTTCCATAATCGAAACATCTGGAATCCCAAACGGGATGCTGACCTTTCTCTCCAGAATGGAAATAGAGATGATCCGTTCCATCAAAATGCGAAAGTCCCTCTTTTTTATTTGAAACAGAATGAGAATGAACAATGTCCAAAATCACCGAAATTCCCTCACGATGGGCGGTGTCTATCAATTCTTTCAATTCCTCCGGTGTTCCAAATCGTGACGACGGCGCGAAAAAATTGGACACCTGATAGCCAAATGAGCCATAATAAGGATGCTCCTGCACGGCCATCAACTGAATTGTATTGTAACCCAATTGTTTTATTCGCGGGATAATCGTTTCTTTAAACTCCCAATAGGATGAAATTTTAGCTTCTTGCGAAGACATTCCGATGTGTGCTTCATAAATCAGCGGGTGCGCGGGCTTTTGCGGCTGTTCAAATTGCCACTTATAGGGTTTCGGTTCCCATACTTGGGCGCAAAACACTTTCGTCACATCATCCTGTACTACACGTGTGGCATACGAAGGCAGACGCTCATCCGCACCTGATTGCCACACCATCCATAACTTGTACAACATCGTGTGTTGCAAAGCAAATTCAGGCAACTCAATTTCCCAATCACCATTCCCTATGGGATGTAACGCAAATTCGGGCTTAATCTGCCAATGCGAGAAATCGCCATATAGGAAGATTTCTTTAGCATTTGGCGCTTTTTCGCGAAAAACCCAACCGTTTTCCGTTTTATGCAAACCATAATAGAGATGCCCGTTGGCAACGTCAGCCAACGAGCACACTCCATCCGTCAATTCTAATTCACGAAGTTTGGCACGCTGCTGACGCTTCTGCAAATGAGAGGCGAATGGCTTTAAATAGGGGTCGATTTTGACTAATTCGGGAAGGGATAGCATAATAGGTGAATGGTGAATGGTTAAGGGTTAAGGGAAATGGTTTCAGGTTTCAAGTTTAAGATTTAAAGGATGTCAGCATAATGTCGCGTTCCACATTCCACTCTCCTATCATTTTACGCAACTGTTTGATTTGTCTTTTGTTAGATATTTCAGAAGACTTGAGATACAAGGACCGTCTTACTGTAATGGTATTTTCCTTGACTTCCATTTCCATTTTGACAGAACCGAAATCATAACTTTGTTCTACCACGTATGGCTTTGAAATACAATCCACATCAAAAGGCAATGTTATGGTATAACAATAAGATTCGTTGGTATTAGGAACTCTAACCGGCACCGAACGTTGGCGACTGATATTGGCCGCGCGTATCGGGCAACCGTCAGGGCTGCCCGTCAAATGCAGTCTGTAATATTTTCCACTTAACAATTTAACATCAGCTGCAACGTGGCGATTGGGATTTGGTTGTAGGTTCGCATCCTTATCC
>JAZUEE010000200.1:0-9348 GCA_045639985.1 Bacteroidales bacterium | reverse complement strand
ATTGGCCAATTTGAAATTCATCGCATTTGTTTCTGAAGGAGAACAGGAAATTTATACGGGTGCGGAAATTGATGTTGAAGGTGTTAACTTTCCTGTAGTTTCCGTTTTATTGGATAACATGTTGGAAAGAATAGTTCCATCTTGTGATAATATGGCTGGCGCTTATTTGAAAGTGAGAAACACGGGCCGAGATACGATTAATACGATGTCTGTTCGATATAAAGTACAAGGCGGTTCCTACCAATTGTATGAATGGCATGGCGTAATTCCTCATGATGAAATGGATACCATTTGGATGCCCGATTTTTCCGTGAATGTAAATACAAATCAGGAAATTTCCGCCGCTATTGTGGGTGTAAATGGCGAAACGGTATCCACCGTGGAGAAGAAAATATCCGTGGATAAAATGCTCTATACTTGTGCCGGAAATATGTTGCTTGATATAAAGACAGATCAGTTTGGTCAGGAAAATTCGTTTGTTCTGTTCGGACCATCTGGAGATGTCGTTCTTGAAGGCGGCCCATTTGAATCTGAAAGCTCTGTGTCTCATACGTTTGAATTTACCCCAGAGATGGTCGGTTGCTATAGATTGGAAGTATATGATGATTATTGTGACGGTATCAATCATGGTTATGGTAATGGCTATATTAAAATGTATGATGCGAATGGAAATACGGTTGTTAACCATGACGGTAAATTTAACGATGTGGTAAGATTTTATCTGAATGTTAGCAGTCTTGCCAGTATTGATGAGCATGTTTTACCCTCAGGAGACGTAATGGTTTTCCCAAATCCTGCCAACAACGTCCTGAATATTAATAGTGAAGAACCAATTTTCCGCGTGGATGTATTCAATATGCAGGGACAAATGGTGAAGTCCGAGTCTGGCAATGTCCGCTTTATAAATATCAAAGAGTTATCAAGCGGTATGTACTTGTTGAAAGTGTCTATGTCTTCCGGAGTTGTGACTCAAAAGATTGTAAAACAATAATTTTATTATGAACTTTAAAGAAATGACTGCTTTAATGCGGTCTTTTCTTTTTTATAGATGGTGTGAATGGCTGATTGCGAATTGAATGTAAAAGAACATTTGTGGCATGTGATTATCAATCCCAATGCTTGTGAACAAAAATGTTTTAATTTTTGGGATAAAATATCTTCCATATTAGACCAAAATGAAGTGCGTTATATGCTTCATAAGTCTGAAGGTGCGGCTAAAGGTATCGAAATAGTGAAGGAACTCTGTAGGAACAATGTCTGTCACTTGATTGTGATTGGGGGCGATGGAACTATCAATGAGGTGGTGAATGGCATAATGCAGTCGAAAGTTGATCCGCGTAATGTGTATTTGGCTGTTATTCCTCTGGGACGTGGTAACGATTGGGCACGAACCCACCAGTATCCACAGGATATTAAGGATAGTGTAGATGTGTTTTTGAATGGATGTTTTATGAAACATGATGTAGGCCTTGTTCAAACTATCCGAAATGAAAATGTGGTGGGTGAACGTTATTTTGCAAATATCGCGGGCTTTGGGTTTGATGCGGAAGTGATTTACGATACGGTTTCCAATAAACCGCATTTCGCAGGTGTTTCTACGTATCTGCTAAGTTTGGCACGTTGCCTTTTTAGATACAAAAGCGTGCCCGTGCAGGTGTATGGACCGAACTTTAAGGCCGACAACAAAGTTTTCACTATGGCAGTGGCTATATGCCAATACAATGGCGGAGGTATGCGCCAGGCACCAATGGCTTGCCCCAATGATGGCTTGTTGGATGTTGTGGTGGTCAAAAAATTAAGTAAGCTACGCATAATGACTTTGGTGAAATCCCTGTTTGATGGCTCTCATATTCAGAAAGCTCCTAACAAAGTTCTAACGTATCAGTCAGATAAGGTCTCTATAAGTTCTCCTAAAATGCTTCGGGCTGAAGTAGAGGGCGAGCTCTTGGAAACGGGCAAATACGAGGTCTCTATTATTCCGCAAACCCTCAATATGCTGACAAATCGAGGATAGTTGTTGAGCAACTGAAATGTGTGAAAAATGATGCCGACATGCAAGATAAGGTTCAGTAAGACACCGTATGTATGTTCGTTCAAAAATATGTTGGCAAACGATGTGGCAAAGAAATTATAGAATCAGGTCTTCCAGTTTTACTTTTGGTACGAAATGAATGTTCTCTTGACGGTAGTAGTTATGGTTGTCGCTTTCCGAGATGCTTGTCAATCGAATGTTCTCTGCGCCTTTGCCGATGGCAAGGATGAGTAACGGTTCGTAGGGCAGTGCAAATGTCTTTGTGATTTTCTGCTTGTTGAATGCCCCAATGATAATGCCGTTCAAGCCCATTTCTACGGCACGCAGCAGCATGCTTTGCACGACAATTCCTAAATCGATATCCACCATTTTGCTTTCAGGTACTGTACTGCAAATGATGATGAAGGATTCGGGTTCCGTGCCTGTAAATGGTAAATGCAATTCAGGTAGCGCGCCGCCCAATTTGATGTTGCTCAAAACTTTTTCTGCACCGCTGTCGCGGGTTACTAATTTAAAACGTAGGACCTGTTGGTTGCGTGCAGATGGCGTCTTGGTGCTTACAGATACGATTTTTTCTAAAGTGCCGTGCCCTACGACAACTGTTTTGTCGTATCCGCGGTAACTTCTATTCTTAAGTAAAAGATTCTCCAAAAAGTGTGTCTTCTTGGATGTCTGTTTTTGCGCTCCGCCATTGCGAAACTCTTCAAATTTGCTTTCTAAATAATTGTCAGCCACGATGGTAATGTGATAATGTGTTAATGTGATAATGTGTTAATGCGATAATGAGATAATGTGGTAATGAGTTACTTTGTAGGCATAGCGCCCTACTTTTGAAACCTGAAACCTGAAACTTGAAACCTGAAACTCATTTTATAGTTGTCCCCGCCTTCTCCTCTTTCTCTCCCTTCGGAAGTCTGCCGGCTTTCTTGAGGGCTTCCGACAAAATCCATTCGATTTGGCCGTTGGCACTGCGGAATTCGTCCGCTGCCCATTTTTCAATAGCTGCGAACATTTCTGCATTAACTCGCAAGGCAAAACTTTTTTTCATGCGAAATAGTTTTTACTGATATAGAGAGCCAGCGTTGATAACGGGTGAGGCAGATTCATCGGCGCAAAGTACGACGAGTAGATTGGAGACCATAGCGGCCTTACGCTCTTCATCCAAGTTTACAATGTTTTCGTTAGAGAGCTTTTTGAGGGCAAGATCAACCATGGAAACGGCACCTTCTACAATCTTTTCGCGTGCGGAGATGATGGCATCGGCCTGTTGGCGACGCAACATTACGCTGGCAATCTCAGCGGCGTATGCCAGATAATTGATGCGAGCTTCTACAACCTCAATGCCGGCAATGGAAAGATGCTTGCAAAGTTCTTCTTCCAATCGATCGTTGATTTCTTCACCGCCAGAACGCAACGTGATTTCCTCGTCCGCTTTGTCCATATTGTCGTACGCATACATGCCGGCAACCTTTCGCAAGGCTGCGTCACTTTGCACGCGCACGAATTTGTCGAAACTCTTCTTCTTGCTGGTGCTGTTTTCTGAGATCTGTATTTCTGAGTCGATCTCAAAACTGGCTTTGTATGTGTCCTGTACTTTCCAAACCAACACCAAACCTATCATTATCGGGTTGCCGTTCTTGTCATTTACCTTGATGGGCTCCACGTCCATGTTGCGAGCGCGCAAGGATATTTTTTCTTTACTGTAAAATGGGTTAAGCCAGAAAAAGCCGTTGTCTTTAAGTGTTCCCGAATATTTTCCGAAGAAAGTTAATACACGAGATTCATTCGGCTGCACGGTCGTAAATCCTACTATATGTAAAATATATAGAAATGTAAAAGTTAGTCCGAGCAAGATGGGTAGCGCAATCCAGCCCGTAGGTTCGTCTGGATTGCCGTTTTTCAACATACAATCCAATCCGGCCAGCTTGACAATGATGAATACGAATGCCACTAACATAATGAGGTTGATGAAAATGTGCAAAAAACCGTTGTTTTTGCCGGAAACTTTTTTGGTAAATTCGTTGGATCCCATAGTGTTTGTTTTTTGATGGATAAAATTAAAATGATATCATTTTAATATCGGCGGCAAAAATAAAAAAAATGTAATAATACGCAAATGCGATTGCAAAAAACAGTAATATACATCCGTTTTTTTCTTTTACATCTTTAAAATTAACTATTAATAGTTAAAAGTAAAAAATATGTAATTGTTGTTAAATTGTATTAAAAATTTATTATTTTTGCCGCGCTGTTGAAAGTGAAATGTAAAAAGTTTTGCGCGCTTAAATTTTGCTTGGAATTGGCAACATGATTTACAATATTATTATTAACAAAATTTGATAACAATGGACCAAGACACCTTAGAGAAAAAAGAAACTCCTTCTTGGAAAGAGATGAAAGAGTATTTGCATGAGACTTCCAGAATGATGCGCGAAGCGGAAGAAATACGCCAAGCGGATTACGAGAAACGCCAAGCGGAATATGAGCAGCGTCAGGCGAAAGCGGAAAAACAGATGGAGGAACTTCGTCAACAAATGAAAGAGACGGACCGTAAGTTAAAAGAAGAAGCCACTCGGTACGCATCCCTGACGGGGCATGTGGTGGAAGGACTGATGGAGCCCTCGGCGATGGCGCTGTTCCAACAGGCAGGTTTCGATATCAGCAAATGCTGGAAAAACATGAAGGGCAAACGTAAGGACCTGAATATCGGAATGGAGGTGGATCTGTTTCTGCACGATACCACGGATGCTGTGGCGGTGGAAGTGAAGACCAACTGCACTAAGGGTGATGTGGATTATTTCCTCAATCAGATGGAAAAATTCGGAGATGTGTTCCAAAAGTATGCCGACACAAATGTATATTTGGCCATGGCAGCCATTAATTACGACCATGAGGCAGATAAGTATGCTGCAGAGAAAGGCATGTTCGTCATCCGTGTCTGCGAAAACATTTTTTCGCTTGACCCTGCCAAAAAGGAGAATATGACATACTTTTACATGGGTGAGTGCCGTAGAAAACAATTAGGCCTTAATAGTTAAATCCCAAGATATATTCCATTTTGATTTTATAGAAGACAAGACATCCGTTATCCGTGAATAAATTCTATTTTTTCAATATCTTCCAATTGACGGAAAATGTCTCTGACAAATACATCCAGACGTTTGGATAGTTTGTGGACACGTTCTTTCCAGATTTGAATGGATACATCCAAATTGTCAGATACAATCTTGTAGGAGACAAAAGGAATACCATAAACATTTGCAATAGTATAGATGGCCGAGGATTCCATATCGAAACAGTCGGCTTTGAGTTTGATGTCCTCAAGATATTCTTCGGTGAAGACCGTTGGAGAAACAAAGCAGTCGGAAGAATAGAGCACGCCGGTGTCGATGGAAGATGCGGGCAGTGGAAGACGTTCCAATAGCATGGGGCTGTTATTGAAAGGTTCGCCGGCGGAAATAATTTGAGAAATGTTTAAAATGGAACCCACGGGCTTGTTGGGAGAACCAACAGTCCCGATATTCACAATGGTGAAATCTTTACAAGCTTGGCTCTCAATAAATTGGAGCGTTTTGCGAGTGGCGTTTTCACGTCCGATGCCCGTAAAGGTGGTGAGGTTGGAGAGCGTGCCGACTTCTTCGCGAACAGCGGCAAAGAGGGCTATTTTCATATATTCGGATTAAGATTGCAAAAAACAAAGGAGATGTTAGAGGTTCGTGTTTTCAATTTCTTGGATGATTTTGTTGAGCCCGAGAAATTCCGCGCAGGTGAGGGCGGCTCCAATCGTCACTCCAAGAATCCCGTGAGAATTGATATTCTGTCCTGTCATAAAGAGGTTGGGAATTTTTGTGCGTTGTGATACCAACGTTTGCGTGGGGAAGTTTTTGTCACGGATGATTCCGTACATGGACCCGTTTTTGGTGGCGGTATAGTTTTGATAGGTTAGCGGAGAAGATGTTTCGTAATTTTCAATAGTGCCGCGGATGCCGGGAAATGATTTTTCTAAAACATCCAAATAATGTTCGGCGGTTCGCTGCTTAAATTCCAAGTAGTCTTCGCCGCGTTGTCCGACCTTGGTGCCTGCCCATTTTGCCACTTCGTCGTACTTCATGTAGCCGATAAGTTCGGCACTTTTCCCAAATTGCTGATGTGGCTCCGAACATTGGTGCATATATAGATAGCTGTGCAGTGGGTCGCCGTTTTTCCGGTCGTTGGCCGACCAAACATCGTCGTTTTCGTAATAGTAATAATTGTAGTTGAGATATGGGGTCGTGTTCTCCTTGAATTTAATATAGACGGTGAAATTGGCAATGGTGTTGTCAAGGTCGTTGATGCGTGCGCGGTACGCTTTCCGGATGAGGTGCGAATCAATCATGGAGATGGTGGCCTGGGGGTGGATGTTGGAAATGAAGGAGGTCGCTTCAAAGTAATTTCCGTTGCTTAATAAGATTCCCGTGGCATGTGTGTCGTCGCACACGATTTTGCAGACTTCAGAATGGGTGAGTATTTCCCCGCCGAACGCACGTATGGAATTGGCCAACGATTGGGCGATGACATCGCTGCCCCCGATAATGCGCCATGCACTCTGAATATAGAAATTGTTGATGAGTGCGTGAATGTAGGTCGGCGTCTTGTCTTTTACGCCGGCGTAAAGGGGCAGGTTTCCCGCTAATACATTCTGTAATTCGTAATTGGATGTTATATTTGATATGAAATCATTTATGCTTGTCTTGATATAGTCGGCTTCAATGAAAACGTGGTCTTCCACTTTTCGAAGGTTGTACAAGGGGGAAGCGTCAGCAATGGCTTTCAACTGTCGAACATACTCTTCAATGTCTTTCCTGTTGTTGGGAAAATTGGAACTGAGCGTATCAATGAATTGCTCGTACCCGGAAGCGTAACGATACTGTTTTCCACCAATGGAAAATACGTCATAGCCGTTCTCGTCCAATCTGCATAAAGGCACATCTTTGGTGAGCTGAAGGTAGTCGAAAAGGCGATGGAGGATTTGACCGTCTAACATGCTCCCAATGTAGTGCATGCCTGTATCGAATTTCACGCCAAACCGCTTGAAAGTCTGAAGGCAACCGCCTATTTGAGCATTCTTTTCTAAAAGGAGAACCTTGAATCCGTTTTTGCTGAGTATGTAGCCGCAAACCAAGCCGCCAAGGCCGGTGCCCAAAATTGCTATGTCATATTTGTTGTCGGCCATCGTTGCTTTTCAGGTAGATGATTTTGAGATTGTTAGAAATGCTTTTCGGTTGTGAAAAAAGTCTTGAAAAACAGATTCCAAGAGTTGAAAAAGCACTGTTTTTTGAAAGCGCCAAAAATAGTATTTTTTTTTATCTTTGCCGCTTCATTGTTATAACCTAAAAAGTATGAATCCAAGAGTACGATTTGCCCCATCTCCTACGGGACCGCTGCATATTGGCGGCGTGAGAACAGCTTTATACAACTACCTTTTTGCTAAAAAAAATAACGGAACGCTTTTGCTGCGTATTGAAGATACAGACCAGACCCGCTTTGTGCCAGGTGCAGAAGAATACATAGTTGAGGCCTTCAAATGGCTCGGTATTGAATTTGACGAAGGCGTCGGAATAGGTGGTGATTACGGTCCTTATAAACAATCGGAACGCAAAGCCATGTACAAGCCCTACGCCGAACAATTGGTGAAAGACGGCTGGGCATACTACGCATTTGATACCCCTGAATCGTTAGATGCCAAACGAAAAGAGGCAGAAGCCGCCAAGAAAACTTTTCAATACGATGCCACTACCCGTATGGGTATGATGAACTCGTTAACGATGCCCGCCGAGGAAGTCTCTCGCAAATTGGAATCAGGCGAGCCGTTTGTGATTCGTTTCAAATATCCCGAAAATCTTGACATCCATGTTCATGATTTGATTCGTGGCGAAGTCATCATCAATTCCAATTTGTTGGATGATAAAGTTCTGTACAAATCAGACGGAATGCCAACGTATCATTTGGCCAATATTGTAGATGACCATACCATGAAAATCACCCACGTTATTCGAGGCGAAGAATGGCTGCCGTCCGCACCTCTGCATGTGATGCTTTACAAGGCCTTTGGCTGGGAAGCTCCGCAATTCGCACATCTGCCACTGCTGCTCAAACCGGACGGAAATGGCAAACTCAGCAAACGTGATGGTGATCGATTGGGATTCCCCGTGTTCCCACTTCAATGGCACGATCCGAAATCTGGAGAAAAATCTTCCGGTTATCGCGAATCCGGTTATCTGCCAGAAGCCGTTATCAACATGCTGGCCCTGTTGGGTTGGAATCCAGGCAACGATAAGGAAATGATGACAATGGATGAACTTATTCAGTATTTCTCCATTGATAAAATCAGCAAGGCGGGTGCTAAATTCTCATTGGACAAGGCCAAATGGTTCAACCATGAATATATTCAACTCAAAAGCGCGGAAGAAATGTATCCGTATTTTGAAAAGATTTTGAAAGAACAGAATGTTACAGCGAATAAATCATACGTCAATGAGGTCTTTGATCTGATAAAGGATAGAATGAACTTTGTCGGTGATTTCTGGGAACAGGCCAATTATTTCTTTGTGGCTCCTACGGAATATGACCCGCAGGCATTGAAAAAACGTTGGAAAGAGGGTACGGGCGATAAATTGCGCGTGATTGTGGACATGTTGAAAGGATTCCAACCATTTGATAAAGATAAAGCGCACGATGCTGTAATGCAGTATATTCAAACTAACGAACTTAATATGGGCCAGGTACTCAATAGCTTACGTATCGCTATTGTCGGTACGGCAAGAGGCCCTGAATTATTTACCATGATTAACTTGATAGGTGTGGACGAGGTGGTGAAACGCGTGGATCGCGCCATAGCAATCGTTGAACCGAATGAATAAGGTTATGCGTTTTGAGTTATAAAAGGTATTTCCAAAACTTGAAACTATTTTAAAATGGAACACAATTACGCAAAACAGATAGCAGAAGAGTTGCATCTTACGGAAGAACAGGTCAAAAATACATTGACACTGTTGGAGGGTGGGGCAACTATTCCGTTTGTGGCGCGTTATAGAAAAGAAGCTACCGGCAGTTTGGATGAGGTTCAAATCGCGCAGATTCGAGATTTGCATAATCGATATGTGGAGTTGGACAAACGTCGTGCCGCTGTATTGGACTCCATTCGTGAACAGGGAAAATTGACGCCGGAGTTGGAGCCCAAAATCAATACGGTCCTTTCCATGGGTGAGTTGGAGGATATTTATTTGCCTTATCGCCCTAAACGTAAAACACGGGCATCCGTTGCCATGGAAAAAGGT
>JAZUEE010000199.1:0-4305 GCA_045639985.1 Bacteroidales bacterium | reverse complement strand
GTTGATTTCTGCGGTGATGGAAACAACACCGGCGATGTTACCGGCTTTGGGTTGAGCGCCGGACATACCGCCCAAACCGGCGGTCACGAACAACTTGCCACCGATTTCGCCGCCGATTTTACGGCTGGCGTTCAATACGGTGATGGTGGTGCCGTGTACGATACCTTGAGGTCCGATGTACATATAGGAACCGGCAGTCATTTGGCCGTATTGGCTGACGCCCATAGCGTTCATTCTCTCCCAATCGTCTGGTTTGGAGTAATTGGGGATAACCATGCCGTTGGTGACGACTACGCGGGGAGCGTCCTTGTGGGATGGGAAAAGACCCAGTGGATGTCCGGAGTACATGACGAGCGTCTGTTCATCGGTCATCTCGGACAAATATTTCATAACCAATCGGTATTGGGCCCAGTTTTGGAAAACAGCGCCGTTGCCGCCGTAAGTGATGAGCTCGTGCGGATGTTGAGCGACTGCCGGATCCAAGTTGTTTTGAATCATCAGCATAATGGCTGCGGCCTGTCTGCATTTTGCCGGATAAGCTTCAATAGGACGAGCATACATTTCATAATCCGGACGATAGCGGTACATATAGATACGACCGTAGTCGTGAAGTTCCTTTACAAACTCGGGGGCGAGTTGTGCGTGCAAAGAAGGATCGAAATAACGCAATGCATTGCGGAGGGCGAGCTGCTTCTCTTTCTTGGTTAAAATATCTTTGCGCTTGGGAGCGTGATTCACGGTTGGATCGTACGGTTTTGCTTTTGGTAATGTGCTGGGAATACCTTGTTTAAGGTCTTCTTGAAACTCTTGAAGTGTCATATTTCTATTTTTTAAAAATGAGCGGCAAAAATAAAAAAAAATGTGCTAATGTGATAATGCGGGAAACCTGAGACCTGAAACACTAATAATGCATAGTGCAATGTCATTATTTCCCTTCTTTCTTCAACACGATAAGTACGGTGTAAATCAGGATTTTGATGTCCATTTGCAGGGACATATTCTCGATGTAGAGGATATCCCAGCGGAGGCGTTCAATCATTTCATCCACATTCTCGGCATAGCCGAATTTGACCTGGCCCCAGGAGGTGATACCGGGCTTGATGCCAAGTAAAAGATGATAATAGGGCGCACGTTCGGAAATCTTGTCTATGTAATATTGTCGCTCCGGACGTGGTCCGACCAATGACATATCACCAATGAGGACGTTGAAAAATTGCGGTGTCTCATCCAGCCTGTATTGGCGCATGAATTTGCCGAACGGAGTAATTCGCGCGTCCGATTTGGAAGATAACATCGGGCCGGATAGCTCGGCATCTTGGCACATTGACCGGAACTTGATGATGTTAAAAGGTTTTCCTCGATAACCGATTCTTTCCTGTTTGTAGAAAATAGGTCCTGGGGAGGATTTCTTTACTCCGATGGCGAGGACGATATATACGGGAAGCAGGATAATCATGGCGAGGAGGGAGATGACGATGTCGCAACCGCGCTTTACAAATTTCTGCCAGTTGGGAAGATATTCCGGAGTTATGGAAATTAGCGGCTCATATAGTACGGAATTGGTTTTAACTGTTCCTAAAAGAAAATCTTGGTGCTGTGGTGTGACGCTGAGCGTGAGATTGTGGTTGTCTCGCGCCATCATGATAATTTGTTCGATGTATTTTCGTTGGCCATTGTGAAGAGCTATGATCAGTTCTTCTATATGATTGTCGTTTACTATTTTACTTAATTCGGAAATAAGGCCTAAGCAGTTTAAATGGGCGTGAAGTTGGTCGTTGTCCTGTTCTGTAACTTTGACATAACCCGTTAAGAAATTCCCCGGACACGGTTTTTGCTGCATGACCGTGTTATAGACTTGCAGGGCCTGTTCGTCACTGCCGATGATAATGGTGTTGAATCCAATCAATCCCTGATGAATTTTATGATTGATACGGGTGGTAATAATCAGTCGCGGAATATAGGTCGTGATAAATTGAACGGCAAACAGGAATAAGAAGTATCTGATGTAGTCGTTTGGCGTTTTGACGATGTCATCTAAGATAAATAAAAAGAAGAAGATAAGGGAGCCAAATAAAGTGATTCCTAAGGTGGTTGCCAGTTCGTCCAAACGAGATTTTCGATAGATTTTGTTGTAGTAGCCGATGAAGGCATGCAGGAAAATCCAATAGATTGGACAGAAAAAAATGCCCATCAGGAATTTAGGGTCAGATTTCATATCGAACATAATCTCATTCCAGCAGAGACTCTCTCCTGTATGTTTTCTATAAATATATAGACAAATCCAAGTGAGAATGGCTGCCGCGATGTCGAATAGCAGATATAGAAAAGTAAGTCCCTTTTTATTCATTATTAAGCGCTGGGTTGGTAGATGATTTTGATGTTGTCGATGTAGAAATGGGTGGGAGTGCCATCGGCATTGCCGGCTCCCGTTAAAACTATGTTGGCGGAGGTCGCGCTTCCGCTCATGTTGTGATAGCCCATAATGACGGGTGACAAGTCGAAATAGATAGTCTTCCATTCACCTTTGGAGGCGTAGATGCCGCCGAGCTGGTGGATGGTGTTGCTGTAGTTTCCTGTTGATATTTTCAATCCGACATCAAGGTTGTTTTCCGTCTTGTAGGTGATCTCCAAATAGACGTAATAGTTGTAAACGGGCAGTGTTACAGGTGTGGAAATGACGTCGAAACTTTGGTCTGCATTGTTCAAAACGATTTCACCCACGTGTCTGTCATCTATTATTGTAGGGTAGAAACTGATATTGTTGGACGTGTCGATGGGGGAGAATGAGGAACTGTTGGCGAAGGTTTCATGATAGGGAAAATGGGAGTAACTGCTGTATTTGAAGGAGGGCGGATTGTTGGATGCCAAGTACGTTTCGCCTCGTTTTAACAATACTTTTTGTTGAAGGATATTGAAGAACGGATATCCTTGAATCGTGTTGTTCATACCTGTTTTGCGGAAACAGGGAATCAATACGAGTTTGGAGGAATCGACACCGTTGACTCCTAAAACAGGTACTTTGCAAGGTACCTGCCAACAACCGAGGTTCTTGTTGTCCACATAGACGTTGACGTGCGAAAACGAGTGCTGTTGGAGGGAAGCTAATTGCTCGTTGTCGTAGTTAAGGTCATGGTCGGCATTGAACGTGCTGATATCTACGCAGTTGTTGATGTCTTCGGCGGTGATGTAAATATAGGCAGGCGTGAGGTCGGGATCTTTGCAACTGCTCCCAGCCAAAATCAAAGCACCAAGTGTGAAACAGATGATAAATATTCTACGCATAAAAAAATACTTTGGGCTAACGTGACAGATTCTTGTTTATTGCGATGTGCGATTATTTTTTACCGCTTTTTTCGAGCATGATGTTGAGAATTTCCTTGTCGGTATGCACCATGCCTGGGTTGGCGATGCGTGCCATGTTGCGGATGCACTGTTCGGGAGTTTCGGCGCAGATGCCGTCGCTGACGTGGAGGACGACGCTGTTGGATGCCAACAGGGCATTAGTCAGGGCGGAGGTGGTGGTCATGACGGCTTTGAGGGCGCATCCCACCTTGCCGCCGTCACAAATCATGCCGGATACGGCTGCCGTCATGTTGCGGATGGCGAACCCGATTTGTTCGTCCGTGCCGCCGTACAGCCAGGTCATGGCCGCGCAGGTGGCGGTGGCTGATGCCATGGAACAGGAACAAACCGCACCTAACTTGCCGATATAGGCATTGATGTAGCGATTCATCAAATGCCCGAAAGCCAAGGCCTTAAGTGTGGCGATTTCGCTGGCTTTCACCTCTTGAGCCACTTCGTATATCGGAAGAATGACGACAACGCCTTTTGTGCCGGAACCGGAACTGCTCATCGTGGGCAGGGGACATCCGCCCAATCGGCCTTCTGCGGCTGCAGCGGCCTTGAGCATCACGCGGCTCTGCAAACTGTCGGACAGGATGCCCTCTTTAATCTGCTTTTGAATGGTGGCAGCCACGCCGACACCACCGACATTCTGGATGTCGTATTGGGCCAACGCCTCGTTCATCACGACACCGTCCATCATGAACTGTAATTCATTGTTATCAGCCGTATCTACCAATTGACGGATTTCGGAGACCTTCATCAGCTTCAATCGCTCAATAACGTCGTCACCGGAGGCCTGATCTTCCGTGTCTTTCTTGAATATGACGTTGCCATCAACGGTGGTTAAAACGATGTTGGTATGCGCACCTCTGATGATGGACGTGCCAACACCGTTGCTGGTGGTTACCATCACTTTGACGTACAATTCCTTTTCAGAATCATCAATTCGGACATTTACGA
>JAZUEE010000198.1:0-5757 GCA_045639985.1 Bacteroidales bacterium | reverse complement strand
TCGGGGATAACAGAAATATTTCGCTGATTTTCTTACGTGTATGAAAAAATGTAGTATTTTTGCGGTCGTTTTTGTTTTGTACTGGACAAAATAGTGTTTTTTTTGTTCAGTATATTGATATTTCTGAACAAAATAAGATATTTATATGAAGAAACTAATTTTGCGTCACCAAAAGGAATGTGAATATTTGTCATCATTGTCTTATCAAGTCAGGCATATTCAGTATCCTGTTGAGGAATTGCTGAAAACCAATGTGATTAAGTTGATAACCGGTCCGCGTCGTGCCGGCAAATCCGTGTTTTGTCTGCAAATGCTTTCCGGGAAAAATTATGCATATCTTAATTTTGATGACGAGACATTGGTTGAGCAGTTTGACGAGGCGGAGGTGGAAACCGCACTTGCAATCGTTTATAAAGATTATGAATATCTTCTTTTGGACGAGATACAGAATTTGCCACAATGGGAAAGTTGGGTCGGGAAATTATATCGCCGAGGTGTTAATTTGGTGCTGACTGGAAGCAACTCCGCCCTTCTGTCGGGAGAATTGGCAAGCCGGCTGACGGGTAGATTCATACCTTTGGAGATATATCCTTTTAGTTTGCAGGAATCATTGACCTACAAGCAAATCAATCGAGATGATCCTGTGCAGTACCGCATCGCAGTAGATGAATATTTAACCTATGGCGGTTATCCTGAAATTCAAAAGGCACCGGCCGTCACTCAAGGATACCTTGGCTCGTTGTTTGAAGCAATTATCAATAAGGATATTGTAAGACGTTTCAACATCCGTAAGGTTCGGGAATTGAATACTATTGCCACCTACCTGCTCAGTAATTTCACCAACCTTTTTACGGCCCGCGACTTGGCAGACACTTTAGGAACAGGAAGTCCCACCACTACAATCAAATTGGTGGATTATCTCTCGTTACCGTATCTGTTCTTTTATCTGCCGCGTTACAATCATAAAATGCAGTTAATGAAGAAAGCCGCTCGTAAGATTTATGTCGTTGACAATGGCTATTTGTTAGCAAAAGCATTTCAGACTTCCGACAACTATGGCCGTTTGTTGGAGAATCAAGTGCTGATGGATTTGTTGCGAAAGGGGAAGAAAATAGAAAACGACTTGTTCTATTATCGCACGCGTAATGATAAGGAGGTGGATTTTGTCGTGCGTGCATCTAACCAAGTGGATACACTTATCCAAGTGTGTTACGATCTGACTTCTCCTAAAGTGCAAAAACGGGAAATTTCGGCGTTATATGAGGCTCAGGATGAGTTGCACGCCGAGCATCTTGTCATTATCACCCAATCACAAGTCTCAGCATTGGAAATTCCCTCAGGCAAATACCCGATTTCTGTTTTGTCTTATGCGGATTGGGCGGTCATTTAAAGGGTTCATGGCTTAGAACTGCCTTCACCCCTACATCTTATAATAAGACCCCAGTATGTTGGCAAACCATTTTGACGGAAGTAGTCGTTTGAGCAGAACAGAGAGTTTTTGTTCGAAAGAAGCCACCACGTAGCCGTGTTTGGGATTTCTCAATCGAACAATATGGCTTATTTTCTTAGCTAAAACAATGGGCTTTAGGCCGCCGTTTTCATCATGCTCGATTTTGGACATGGATTCAAAATAGGTTTTATATATTTGGGCGGATTCTTCGTTGAGAATTTTCTTTCTGCTGGCTGTGAATTGAGTGGAAAAGTCGCCGGGGCGGAGCACTACGACCTGAATGCCCAAACTGCGCGTCTCCAATCGGAGTGCTTCGCAATAGCCTTCGATGGCGAACTTGCTGGCAGAATAGAATCCTTGGAAAGGTAATCCCATCACACCGCCGATGGAGCTGAGGGCGATGATTTTCCCGGATTTTTGTTGGCGCATAATAGGCAGAACCGCATTTACACAATGTACTAACCCCATGAAATTGGTGTCCATTTGGAGCCGAATATCCTCTTCAGAGGCAAACTCTATCGGACCGCCGATGCCCATGCCGGCATTGTTGATGAGAACGTCAATGCGATGTTCTTTATCTACAATAAAGTCAACGGCTTTTTGGACAGACGAAGTGTCTCTTACATCCACGTTAAGGTAGTTTACATTGGGGATCGGCTCAACTTCGCGGCGCACCGTGCCATAAACGGTATGGCCTTCTGAAGCAAGTAGTTTGGCAGTTTCATAACCAAATCCGGAAGAAATACCTGTAATAAAAATTATCATAACACGTATATAAAAAAGTCTCAAGTTTATTCGCTCCGCTCATACTCTCCTTGCAGCTCAACAAAGCCCAACGAGCTTTGTCTTTGCATTCGCTTGCTGCGTCGAGACAGGTTTCAAGGGAGGAATTTTTTACGACTCCATATCCTAACTCCTTAACCATTAACCCTTCATCCTTAACCCTTAACCTCATATAATCTCCATTCGTTTGAAGGCCTTGGTTATTTTGTCAATGGCAAAATCAACTTGCTCGTATGTATGTGTGGCCATAAGGGCAAAACGAACCATGCTGTCGGTTGGAGGTACGGCGGGTGGCACAACCGGAGTGACGAAAACGCCGTCGTCAATAAGTTCAACGCTGAGGCGCAGTGCTTTGTGCATGTCGTGTACAAACAGCGGAATAATCGGTGTCTCGCTATGTCCAGTGTCAAATCCTCTCTCTTTAAACTGATTACGTGCGTAATTGGAGATGTCTTCCAAATGTTTGATACGCTCTGGCTCGGATAACATAATGTCAATGGCTTTGCTAACGGAAGCGATATTGGATGGCGGCATGCTGGCACTGAAAATCAGAGAGCGTGCATTGTGCTTCAAGAATCCGAGTACCTCATGGCTGCCGGCAATAAAACCGCCTAACGAGCCGAATGATTTTGAGAACGTGCCCATTATCAAAGCAACTTTGTCGGTGAGACCGAAATGCGAAGCCGTACCACGTCCTTGCTCGCCAATGACGCCTAAAGCGTGCGCATCGTCCAACATGATGTCGGCATCGTATTTTTCTGCTAATTTAACCATTTCCGGCAGAGGGGCAATATCGCCTTCCATGGAAAAGATACCGTCTGCAACAATGAGTTTGAGTGATTCGGCATCGCAATGCTGCAGGCGCTCTTCGAGACTCTGCATGTCGTTATGCTTGTATTTCAAAACTTTTCCAAAAGATAAACGGCTGCCGTCTATGATGGAAGCGTGGTCCAATTGGTCTAAAAGTACAAAGTCGTTTCGGCCGCATAAGGCGGAAACAACACCCAAGTTGACTTGGAAACCAGTACTGAAGCAGACGGCTTCTTCTTTGCCTACCAATTTGGCTAATTTTTCTTCCAACTCCACATGGATATCCAATGTGCCGTTTAAAAAACGGGAACCAGAGCAACTGGTGCCGTACTTGGCAATGGCCTTTTGGGCTGCCTCTTTCAATCTCGGGTCATTGGCTAACCCCAAATAGCTGTTCGATCCGAACATTAGGACATCTTTTCCCTTATATTTCACTACCGTGCCCTGCTCAGACTCAATAGGGCGATAATAGGGATACATTCCATTATCCATACATTCCTTGTGGGCGGTGAAAGCAGCGCAGTTGTTTTGTAAAATGCTCATATCAAAAATTTTTGTTCATTCACGTTTATTTGCAAATAATAACGTTTATTAACTATTTTAAAATGTTAAATATCAATATGTTAATTCAAGATTTTTAATTATGTGTTAGGTGAAAATAGTTTCTAACAAGCGATTATAACCATAGAAAAAACGGCGGCAAAGATAAAAAAAATATAAAGCATACGAATTGATTGATTTGTATGCTTAAATAACTAAAGGATAGAGTTTTATATAAAATCAGAATGCTTTACGGTTTGATTTTCTCGGAAAGGATACCCTTATCTGAAACAATTCTTAAAAGATACGTGCCTTTAGACAGAAAAGGATTAAATGCCTGCCTTACGAATGATTTCTTGTGTCTTCTTGGGCATTTTCTTAACGACTTCATCGTAAGAATGGTCAATAAGCGAACAAAGCAGACTGTCATCTACGTCTCCATGAAAATAGATTTGGTTCCAGTATTTCTTGTTCCAGTGCCACGCGCCTTCGATGGCGCTGTAACGGTCACGCAGTTCGATGGCATAGCTTGGGTTGCATTTCAGTACCACAAGGTCGGGACGCTCCATGTCCAAGCAGGCGAAAATCTTGTTCATCACGCGGATGACGAGGGTGGTCTCATCAAACGGCGTGTCTTCCGTGGCGAGCGGTTTGCCCAAACAATATTCACGACAGGATTCGATGTTCATAACAGTTCAATATGCAATGTCCTATAAGTTTTAAAGGAATGTGCCAACTAACACTACGCCTATAATCAGCAGGGTGATGATGACCACCATAGCTAATAATGTGCCCACACAGCCCCACTTTTTCTCCTGTCCTGGCAACGGCTCAGATAGAAGGACTCCGATGAGTCCGGCAGCAGGGGTGAGGATTACGGATAATAAAAACGTCCATCCGAAACCGATGCGCCGCCGCGCGCCAAATAGTCCGATAATAACGGAAAGCAAAGTGTGGCTGACCAATCCAAATATCAATAAGGCAATCGTCATAGTATGCGTTTTTGAGGGCGCAAAATTACATGTTTTTTATGTACTTTATTAAGACATATTGCGCCATCGGCAACAAAAATTCTGTATGAAAGTGAGGCTCGTGGCGATGTATGTGCAAATTGTGTTCTCACTACTCACAATTCCCAATATAAGTTGTCTTAATTAGAGAAATCTATTGATGCAAATGGAAGAAGAAAATTAACCTTCTTCGATGGTTTTGGCAATCTTTTCAATATTTAGAGAGCGGGCAGAGGCATCGATGATGTCTTTATAGATACCGCCTTTTTTATAGACGTCGTCTGGGTCTCCAGACTGTTCCACGTGTCCGTCTTTCAAGGCATAAACAACGTCTGCGTCAATGATTTGCGAGATGCTGTGCGAGATGATGATGACGGTACGGTTCTGCTTGATGGCATCAATGCTGTTCTTGATTTGCTCGGTGGCAATGGCGTCCAGACTGGCGGTCGGCTCGTCCAAGAAGATGATGGGCGGATTTTTCAAGAACATACGCGCAATGGCGATGCGCTGCTGTTGGCCACCGGAAAGTTCATCGGCTTTGCTGTCAAACTGCTTCGGCAACTCCATAATCTGATCGTAGATGTAGGCCTTTTTGGCAGCATCCACCACCTGCTCGTGTGTGGCGTTGGGATTGCCGTACAGGATGTTCTCTTCAATGGAACCGTCAAAGATGTGGTTTTTCTGCAATACGATGCCGATGTTCTCGCGCAAGAATTGCGTGTCGTAGTCTTGAAGACTGACGCCGTCCAATGTGATACTGCCACAATCGGGTTCGTAAAATTTGTCCAAAAGGTTGACAATCGTACTCTTTCCAGCACCGGACAATCCCACAAAGGCGGTGATTTTACCACTTTCAATGTCCATATTGATGTCGTGCAACGCTTTCTTACCGTTCGGATATGTGAAATCGACGTTCTTCAATTTGAAGTTGCCAATCACTTTGTCGGATTTGTAGTCGCCGGAAGGTTCGATGTCTTTGTCGGAGTGAAGAATGCTGAAGAAACCTTCGGCATAGATGAGCGCGTCATTCATATCATCGAAAATGCGCTGCAACTGCGTAATCGGAGCCACCACATTGCTGAAGAGCATCACGTGGTACATAATCTTACCGATGGTCATGCCCGGATAACCTATCAACACGAGATAAGCCGTAAGGATGATGAC
>JAZUEE010000197.1:0-2921 GCA_045639985.1 Bacteroidales bacterium | reverse complement strand
TCGGCTCGCACGTTGTCAGACGCTTTGTCAACAACTACCCGCAATACGAAATTTTCAATCTCGACAAATTAACCTACGCCGGCAACCTCGAGAATCTCACCGATGTGGATGGCAAGCCCAACTATCACTTTATCAAAGGGGATATCGAGGACCAAAACTTCATTATGGAATTGTTCCAGAAATATCAGTTTGATGGTGTCATCCACTTGGCAGCCGAATCACACGTCGATCGTTCCATCACTAACCCGATGCAGTTTATCCACACCAACGTATTGGGTACCGCGCACCTGCTGAACGCCGCACGCGCCATCTGGAACGGCAATTGGGAAGGCAAGAAATACTACCAGATTTCCACGGATGAAGTTTATGGTGCCTTGGGCGACACAGGTTCCTTCAAGGAAACGACGCCGTACAATCCGCACAGTCCATACTCTGCAGCCAAGGCCAGCGCCGACCACTTCGTGCGTGCCTACCACGACACATACGGCATGCCAACAGTCATCTCCAACTGCTCCAACAACTACGGTCCCTACCAGTTCCCCGAAAAGCTCATTCCGTTGTTCATCAACAACATCAAGAACAACAAGCCGCTGCCCGTTTACGGACAGGGCATCAATGTGCGCGACTGGCTCTATGTGGAAGACCATGCTGCCGCCATCGACCTCATCTTCCACAAGGCAAAACCGGGTGAAACCTACAACATCGGCGGTAACAACGAGTGGCGCAACATCGACCTCATCAAGAAGCTGATTGAGATTATGGACCGCAAATTGGGACGTTCGGAAGGAGAATCCCTGAAACTGATCACATACGTCACCGACCGCGCCGGCCACGACCTCCGCTACGCCATCGACCCGACCAAAATTAAAAACGAGTTGGGCTGGGAACCTACCGTGAAATTTGATGAGGGTTTTGAAAAAACCGTGGATTGGTACTTGACCAATGAAGAATGGTTCAACCACGTCACCTCCGGTGAATACGTTGAATATTACAAGAAAATGTACGAAAATCGATAACACACATTCCGTAGAGACGGGGCAGTGCACCGTCTCTACATTTGCACTGCACCGTCTCTACCCTTATTATTATGCGTCTCAAACTTTCCAATATTCGGATTCCCGTCAGTGCGAATCCCAATGTAAAGAACCAAGTATGCCGTCAATTCCACATTGACGGGAAGGACTTCCAAGACTTCAAGATTCTTCGTCAGGCGGTAGATGCCCGCAAAAAAAACAACGTGATGTATGATTATCAGGTTGCTGTGACATTACCCGACAAATACCAGTCTCTGCTGTCACAGGCAGGTGTCTCCGAATGGGAGGCACCCGCCCCTATCAAATATCCTGAGTGGAAAGGCACACATCGTCCCATCGTGGTCGGATTCGGGCCTTCGGGGATGTTTGCCGCCCTTTACTTAGCGCGTTGCAAGGCAAATCCCATCATCATTGAGCGCGGTGAAAAGATTGAAGACCGTAAACGTTCTGTCAACGAATTTCTATACAACAAAGTATTGAATCCGAACAGCAACGTACAGTTTGGCGAAGGCGGCGCGGGCACGTTTTCAGACGGCAAGCTCAACACCAATGTGCACAGCGAGTACAACCAGTTTGTGTTGGACGAGTTTCACAAACACGGCGCATGCGAAGACGTGACCTATATGCAGAACCCGCACGTCGGCACCGATTATTTGGAAAAGGTTGTTCGCAATATCCGAATGGAAATCGAGTCATTGGGCGGCGAGTTCCACTTCAGCACTACTTTCACGGATTTTGAGGAAAAGAACGGCCTACTTCGCGCCACCTGCAACAACGGGAAGACTTTCACCACGCAGCATCTGCTGTTGGGATTGGGCCATTCAGCCCGCGATACCATCAAACAATTGTACGCGCGAGGGCTGAAAATGGAAGCCAAGAGTTTCTCTATGGGCGTGCGCATCGAGCACCAGCAGCGACGCATCAACCGCATGCAGTACGGTGAGGCCGCCAAGATACTGCCGCCCGCATCCTACAAAGGCGTGGTACACTTGAAAGACCGCGGTGTTTATACCTTCTGCATGTGCCCCGGCGGCACCGTAATGGCTTCCACCAGCGAGCACAACAGCATCGTCACCAACGGCATGAGCGAACGCAACCGCGACAAAGCCAACTCTAACAGCGCGTTATTGGTCAGTGTCAATCCTGAAGATTTCTACAAAAAAAGCCCGTTGGACGGTTTAGACTATCAGGAGAAATACGAGAAGATGGCTTTCGATATAGCCGGCGACTACCGCGCGCCCGGCAATCTGGTAGGTGAATTTCTGCAAGGCAGAATTGCCAAAATGTACCGCAGCGTGAAGCCCTCATACCCTCATGGGCTCGTGTATTGCGACTTCGAGCGTTGCCTGCCAAAGTACGTGGTCGATTCCTTGCGTGAAGCCCTACCGCTCTTTGGCAAGAAAATGCACGGCTTTGACGACCCCGATGCCGTCATGACGGGTATTGAGACTCGCTCTTCCTCCCCCGTGCGCATTCTGCGCAACGAAGACCGTCAATGCGACATTCCCGGCATCTATCCGATGGGCGAGGGAGCCGGCTACGCGGGCGGCATTATGAGCGCCGCCATCGACGGGCTCAAGACTGCTATGGAGATAGTGAAAGAATAAAACAAACATTCTAAGGAGACTGTTCTCCCATAAAATGTGTATCTTTGCCGCCTCTATTAAAAAACTACAACACACTATGAATGAATTTGTTAGAGGTTTCAAAAAGGGCATTCCCATCTTCCTTGGCTACCTACCAGTGTCCTTCACATTCGGATTGGTGGCAGTGAAAATGGGATTCAGTCCCGAACAAGCGACGTTTATCGCACTAACAAACATCGCATCGGCCGGACAATTCGCAGGCATCCGTCTTATAGAAGGAGGTGCCCCCTATATAGAATTG
>JAZUEE010000196.1:0-7099 GCA_045639985.1 Bacteroidales bacterium | reverse complement strand
AATGGATAACAAAGTTAGAGGAACACCGATATGGTTATTCAGATTTCCTTTAGTGCAAGCAGTTCTATATTTAGAGCTTAACACGGCATGGGTCAATTCTTTGGTGGTGGTTTTACCATTAGTGCCTGTAATACCAATTATGGGAATAGCCAATTGTTCACGATGATATTTGGCTAAATCCTGCAATGTCTTCAAACAATCATCCACCACTAAGCAGTTCGGATGTTTAGATAAATCCTTGTTTTCCGTAACGACATACGCAGCCCCACTTTCCAAGGCCTGGAGCGCAAACTGATTACCGTCAAAACGTTCACCTTTCAAACATACAAAAAGAGAGTCGGGGACAATGCTCCGACTATCTGTGCAAATGATTGGATGTTGTAAATATTTAGCGTACAGTTCTTTCATATAGAGATAACAATACAATATTAGTATATAAATGGAAATACGCGTTTAAGTTTCTTAGCTTTCATTTCTTCGCCAAACTCAGACTGATAGCGTTTATATAACGCATTTGCACGAGGCACGAGATTGGCAAATGTCCAAATAAAGAACACCAGTCCGGAAATAGACCACGTAAGAATGGCAAAACCAAGCCATTCCATCAGTTCGCCAAAATAGTTTGCACTGGTAACGTATTCGAACATAAAACCTTGCGGCAGATAATGTTTAGTGTCCTCATCATTTTTGCGCAAATGGCGGATAATATAGTCGGAACGAAGATTGACTACAAAACCGAAGATGAAAATACATGTTCCGATAATAAATTGTGGAGACCAAAGCCATGCCATATCGGTATAGGATAAACCAAGAACATGATAATTGGCCTTATAGGATTCAAAGAAAATCCAATATCCCTGCATCATGGCATTGAGGATATTGAAAGCTATACCCATAAACATTACTGCCAAGGGCATTTTGCTTTTACCTTTCAACAGCCATGGGAAAATGAGGGAGCGTTGAAGATAGTGGGTTTCAAAAATAAGGAGAAATATCATCGGGACAAGGTCAAAACGATGTGGCGAGCACAGCCAGATAACAATCATAGCCAAAAAGATGGGAAATTCCATCAGGAACCATGCCAATTTGTTATTGATTGCTTTTCCCCATTTGCTGTTTGTGAATTGCCCATATCCTGCATTCACAAAATATAGGCAGATAAACACCACCGCTGCAATTCCAATCATTACCCAAAGGTAGATGTTAAATGCGGATGTTAAAAATTCGGGACTCATAATAGTATTTTTTTAAGGATTTTTATCTGAAAAAATGTCTGAATTTGCTTCTGCATCCTCCTTGGAAAAACGAAGCATATTCTAAAAATATATCTGTTGGATTAGTTCTTGATTCTAATCCAAATATGTTTCCAAGTTCAGAAAGTTGTTCTATCGTATTGAAAAGGAGTGGGCAATTTTGCGCAGGTTTGCTGTTGTGCGGCACGCGTGTGGAGTCTGTAAACGTACCTTGGGCCTCCTCGGGAAGCGAAGCCGGCAATATCAGGTCGAAATCGAACAACATTTCATTAGTATAAGCCGTTTGCAGCACCGCAAATTGGCAATGACGAATTTGATGTCGCACTTGTTCTGGGAGCCGTTGGTTGGTACTATTGAAAATGAACACTTTAGAAAAATCAACCTTGTCCAATCGTTTCTCAATATCAACTGCGGAAGAAGTAACATCCTGCTTGTATATAGATTTCATCAATTGCACACTATCTTCATCCATAGGTCGTCCACCCACACACACATTGGGAAATATTCCCATATCAAACAATCCTTGCGAATTGAGCTCTGCTTTGATATTCAAAAATCCGGAGGATGGTTTGGCTTGAATGTCCAAAAGCATACAGAGGTTTTCCAATTCGATGATGCCCCGTTCATCCAAAAGGCGTTCCCAAACAAGGAAAACAGGTGCTTTTGCTTTAAGAATGAGTTGTGCGATGGATTCAATATCTTCTTGACGAAAACGATTCATTCTCAACAATTGTTGAAAATCATCTTGAAGGAGCGTCGTTTTATAGGTATCGTAATCTTTACCCAATCCATTAACGTAAATACCTTTCTCCAAATGATTTTGAAGCAAGTACAAACAAATGCAGCGAAAGAAGGCGCCGTAATCGCGAACATTCAATGTAGAAGGTGTATTGAAAAAATATCGAGGTGTTTGTTCGCACGAATCCACTATTTTCCGAACGACATTTAGAGATTCTTCCTGACTTTGCTCGTCGAACATGCAAAGGAACAAATCCGACCCGAAAAGTTCGGCAAAGGGAACGATATCATTTTTATCTATAAAGAAAGCCGTACCACGGTTGAAATAGTCAAAGGAGCCAACAGCATTAGTGCGCAGTCCTGCGCGGGCAAGACGTTGCATCATGTACAATTCTTCGTTAGTATAATCGCCCGAAGTCATCACCAATGCCTGATTTTCAGACACGCCACGACATTGGGAAGCCGCATATTGAAAAGCTTCTTCAAAAGACACGGGCTGATGTTGCCCATTGATTTTCAAAAGAGGTTGTAGCAGTCGCTCCATGCGCTATTTTTTATTGGTGAGGGCATGGAAAAGTTCTTCCATGCCGAGGGCGTTCAGTTCATTGCTATGCTTGAGGCCGAGTTTTTCCGCCATATTGGGCAACTCGCTAACGGGGGCATCTGCTACGAGACAACCTTTGTTGATAATGACAACGTGGTCGCACATAGCTTGAACTTCCTGCATAATATGCGTTGATAACAAAACGGTTTTGTCTTTTCCATAAGAGCGGATAAGCGAACGTATTTCAATCAGTTGGTTAGGATCCAAGCCGGTAGTAGGTTCGTCCAGGATTAAAACTTCAGGATTATGGATTAGGGCTTGCGCAATGCCCACACGTTGTTTGTAACCACGTGACAGCGCTCCTATTTTCTTATGTTGTTCCGGTGTAAGTCCCGTTTTCTCAATAATGTCAGCCACACTTTTATCCACATTGTTCAAATGATGGATGCCTGCTATGAATTGCAGAAATTCCCGCACATACATATCATAATACAGCGGATTGGCTTCTGACAAATAACCGATTTTCTTTCGCAATTCCAAAGAATCGTTCCAAATGTCCAATCCACATACGGAGACATCTCCTTTGGTAGGGGGAATCAGACAGGTGATGATTTTCATCATCGTGGTTTTTCCGGCACCGTTTGGACCTAAAAAACCGACGATTTCACCTTTCTTTGCTTCAAAGCTAACGTCATTCAGAGCATATTGTGTATCGAATACCTTCGTGACGTTTTTTACAACAATAGACATAATACCGCTATTTAAATGAGGCGGCAAACATACATAAAATTTCGGTTTTTGAGGCCCGTTATTTTTTTGTATTTTTGCCCGCTTTTTTGAATTATGAATAAAGAAGATAATACAAAATCCTCCAGCAAATGGAAATCTTTTCTCCAACTTGTCATCTTTGTTGGACTGGGCATTTTCTTCATCTGGATATCGCTGCATTCTTTAAGCAAGGATGATGTTAAAATGATTTTCGACTCCATGTCGTTGGTCAACAATCCTTATAGTTGGTTGATGCTGGGTTGTTCAGCATTTATGGCCATCATGGCGGATGTGGTTCGAGCCGTTCGAAGCAAAATCCTTATTGAGCCATTAGGTTATAAAGTACGCATGCCGATGGCCTTTTATTCGGTAATGGTCTGCTATTTGGCTAATTTAGCATTGCCACGTCTTGGCGAAGTACTCCGCTGCTCTTTCCTCCAACGTTTTGAGGGCGTTCCTTTCCAAAAGTCCTTGGGTACTGTTATTACCGAACGCGCCGTTGACATCCTCGTGTGGATTGTCCTCTTTTTCATTGCAATCGGCTTGAATACCGGAATGCTCAGCCAAGTGGTGGTGGACGAGAACAGCCAAATGACAGTGGGCATGTGGATGGAGCAAAAAGGACTTTCGCTGGTAGGCAACTATTTTGTTTATATCTTATTGATAATCATATTTCTTATATGGGCATTATTCCGTCTAACACGCCGTTGGTGGATAAAATTCCCTTTCATTGTCAAAATTCGTAATTTCTTATTAGGGATCTGGCAAGGTTTTATATCTATCAAAAATCTTCCTCACCCATGGCGCTATGTATTTTGGACGGTTTTGATGTGGGTATTTTATTTTTTAGGTACCTATCTGTTCTTTTTCGCATTACCTTATTTGAAAGGTATCGGTCCCGGCGCCGCCTATTCCGTCCTTGTATTCAGCACTATCGCATTTATGATTTCGCAGGGAGGACTGGGATCTTATCCTCTAATGGCAGCGGGAATTCTTATCATGTACAACATATCCTATACGCAAGGGCTCGCCGCTGGTTGGATTGGCTGGATTTTGCAAACCGTAGTTGTTCTGATTTTAGGTTTCGCTTCGTTGATTATCGCTTCTTTCTATAAGAAATCCCAAAAGGAAATCACACAAAACGCCAAATAGATATGGATTGGTTGGAACATATTGAGAATAAAATCGTATCGCAAGATTTTTTCGTACAGAATGACCTTCTTTTACATCAACGGAAAATCGTATTTACAAATGGATGTTTCGACCTCCTGCATTGTGGCCATATCACCTATTTGGCAAAAGCCCGCCAACTGGGGGATTTATTAGTGGTCGGATTAAACAGCGACACATCCGTCAGAAGACTAAAAGGCCCTGAACGTCCCATTAATAGCGAAACAGCACGTGCACAAGTACTTGCCGCCCTTGAAATGGTTGATTATGTAACCATTTTTGAAGAAGACACCCCTTTCAATATTATTAGGAAAGTCAAACCTGATTTCTTAGTTAAGGGGGGCGATTACCAAATTGAGAACATTGTTGGTGCCGATTTTGTCCATGAACACGGCGGACAAGTTCTTACGATTCCTTTTGTGGATGGCTTTTCTACCACATCTATTGTTGACCAATTAAAGAATAATCGATGAAACGAATACTGCTTTTGTTTTTATGCTGTAACTGTCTCACCCTGATTGCACAATCGGTGGACATTACCGCTTATTCCCAAAATGCGGCATTGAGAGATACCCTGAATACATCTTTAAATGCAATCCAACAGCAAACAGCGGACTATCCATCAATAACCGAAACTTACCAAATTCCTTCGTACGATTTATACGATCACTATTGGGATGTGCAAAATCTGAAAAGCCGAGAACTAACTATTCCCTTTTCCAATGACAGACTAATGTTGATTTTAGTACAAGCCGCCAATAATCCTTTTGAACTTCCCTGCGTTTTTGACGAAATCATCATGGATTTTGGACCGAAGAAAAAAGGTCAATTCCATCCGGGTATTGATTTGAAAGTAGAGCCACAGACATTAGTGAAAAGTTGTTTTGACGGGGTCGTACGTATGGCAAAAAATTACGGCGATTATGGTTTAATAGTGGTCATCCGACATTACAATGGTTTGGAAACCGTCTATGCGCATTTGGATAAAATTTGTGTTAAGCCGGGCCAGATAGTGAATGCCGGTGCGGTAATCGGCCAAACAGGACATAGCGGCAATGCCACAGACTATATGCTCCATTTCGAAACCCGCTTCATGAACGAGTTCTTTGATCCAAGTCTGATTATTGACTTTGAGAATGAAACTTTGGTGAAAAACACCTTTGTTCTTACATCATCTGATATATTTCCTTTAGAAATAAACACCTTGGAAAAGCCCGCTCAATCTTCCATATTGCAGGTCAAACCTCAACCGCCTACACCTAAACCGCAACCCACCGAAATGGAGAAACAAGAAAATATCACTCCTACTTCTTTACAAAACGCATTTGATGGGGAAGACGAGTTTCATATCGTTCAAAAAGGTGAAACGCTATATCGCATAGCAACTAAACATCAAACCACGGTGGATATGATATTAAAGTTGAACAACATAAAAAATGCCGACATGATTACAGAAGGGCAGCGATTACGAGTTCGATAAGTTCATGCCAAATAAAAAAGAAGTGAAAATCAAATGATTTTCACTTCTTTTTTTTGAGGTCTCTTCCAGATTCGAACTGGAGTCAACGGTTTTGCAGACCGGTACCTAACCACTCGGCCAAGAGACCTTTGTTATGAGGCCGCAAAAATACAATCTTTTTTCAAAAAAACAAGCAATCCCCTGCAAAAAAATCTGATTGACTATCAACTAATTGCAGAGGATTGTATTTTTTCGGCTACCGATATTCGTTATTTATTGGGATAAGGAATCACAATATCGTCGCAATACTCGCATCTATAAGAGCGTTTATCTTTGTCAACCAAATGGAACACATGGTCAAAATAATGTTCCACCGAAGTAACACAACGAGGGTTTTTGCAATGAATAATATTCACAACTTTTTCCGGCACTTCCAATTTGACTTTTTTCACGGTTTTTCCGTTTTCGATAATGTTAACGGTGGCATTTGGATCAATGAGACCGAGAAAATCGTAGTTAATATCAATGACATTGTTGATCTTAATAATATCCTTCTTACCCATTTTCTGGCTGAACGCATTCATAATGAGGGCGACATTATAATCGGCCTTGTCCAAATGCAAATAATTGAAAACCGTCATACCATAACCGGCCTTGATATGGTCAATTACAATTCCTTTTTCTATACTATTGATTTCTAACATAGCTTCAAAATTTTAATAGATTCCTAAAAGTTTGCAGATGAGTGCCATACGAACATACATTCCGTTTTTGGCCTGATTAAAATATTGGGCACGGGGATCACTATCCACATCTGGGCTGATTTCATTCACGCGAGGCAGCGGATGCAAAATATAAGTATCCGGGCGGGCATACGTCATTTTTTCTGTATCAAGGATAAAACGGTCTTTCAAACGAATATAGTCTTCTTCATTGAAGAATCGTTCGTGTTGCACGCGGGTCATGTATAAGAAATCGAGTTGGCCCATATAGGGTTCCATTTGGTCAACTTCCATAAACGGGATACCTTTTTTCTTCACCACTTCTTCGCGAATATATTCCGGCACTCTCAGTTCTTCCGGACTGATGAAGATAAACTTCACGCCTTCATAATTGCTAAGGAATTTCACGAGGGAGTGTACCGTTCTGCCGAATTTAAGGTCGCCG
>JAZUEE010000195.1:0-4027 GCA_045639985.1 Bacteroidales bacterium | reverse complement strand
CCAGAAACTTGAAACATGAAACTTGAAACCTGAAACCTGGAACCTGATTCCTACAGCTTCTTCTTCACTTCTTTCACTTCCTCGCATAGTTTGTTGACGTCAAGGCGGAAGTGCGTGTCGTTCAGGCCGAAAAGGGCAAGAAATTCCACGTTCTTGTGCTTCTCGAAGAGGGTGGAGACGGAGATGTTCTGTAGATGGAAATGCTGGTTCAGCGCCTCATCCACGACCTTTTTGATGGCGACTTTATATCCCTTTTCGTCAAGTACAATGCCACTTTTGCTGAGAAAGGAAGGCCCTGCCTCGAATTGCGGCTTGATGAGCAACATCATTTGCCCGTCTGCTTTCAAAAACTGACGACAATAGGGAAGAATGTACGTTAGGGAGATGAAGGAGACGTCTGATACTATGAAGTCGAAGATTTGGTCCTGGACGTCTTTGGGCGTTAGTTCGCGAAAGTCGCAATTTTCCAAAGATGTCACTCGTGAATCTTGGCGAAGTACGTCTGCCAACTGTTCTGTGCCGACATCGACAGCAACGACGTGGGCGGCGCCGTATTTGAGGGCGCAATCCGTGAAACCGCCAGTGGAGGAGCCAATGTCTAAAACAGTTTTTCCTTGAAAGTCCAATTCGAAATCCTGGATGGCTTTGTCCAGTTTAAGGCCGCCCATACTCACAAATTTGTTGAAGAGATCGATGACTTCCACCTGCATTCCATCGGTGATGTCCATGGATGCTTTGGTCACGATGTTGCCATTGACTTTCACCGTGTTGTGCTTGATGGCGGTTTGGGCTTTCTCGCGTGAGGGGAAAAAGTTGTTTTCTATAAGGTATTTATCTAAACGCATACGGCGAATTTATTCGGAAATGATGGAATTTTTCAAATCTTTGATATTGAGCAATCGGGTGGCAAAGCCGAGTAGTAAGGCCCATACAATCATAATGCCGAGTGTAAGGATAATGTGACTGTGCAGGATTTTCACAGACAGCATGCAGGTCGGAATCAGCAAAGCGATAAATGCGAGGCAGGATAGCCACGGTAGGGAGCGGAACGGCACGTGCAATTCTCGTAGTGCGATGATGAATTGCAGCAATGATACCACGGATTGCGTGCTCAGACTGGCGATGGCAGCACCTCTTGCCTGCAAGTGCGGAATGAGAATCACGTTTACCAAAATATTCACGCAGATGCCGACTATAGCCGTGATATTCAACAACTTCATATTCCCATTAGCTGTCAGCAAAGTGCCAAAGACGTAGGTAAACGCAATGGGAATAATGCAGGGAATCAGAAGGGAGAACACTCCGACGGATTCCATAATGTGTTCCCTATATAATAAAGATAGTATAGGCTCTTTGTAGCAAAGCAGGATGACGGTCGCGCTGATGGCGAACACGAACAAAAAGGAAAAAGCGGTTTTGACAATGGGAAGTATATTCTCTTTTGTCTTTAGCATTTTTGAAAAAAGTGGCAACAATATGACGGAAAAGAGGTAGGCTATCATCACCAGAGCATCTAACAAACGGAACGCGGAAGCGTAAATGCCGGCCTGTGTGGTGGAAATTTCGCCCGGAAGCAATCGCTCTATCATCACGGAATCGATACGGTTGTAGCAAGCCATTAGCAGCGTGAGCGTGGCAAACGGCAGGCTTTTCTTGAGAATCATCAGGAAGAAAGGCCCATTCCAATGCAGCTTTTTCAAATGTGATTTGTAGATGACAATACAGAGTGCCACCAATACGGCAATCGTGTATGCGGCAGTTTGGCAATATACGAACCACTCGATTTTGAAAGGTTGGGTAGTAATACCTCCCCACAGCAAAAGGCCGCAAAAGAGAATCATCAGTAACCTATCCAAAACGGACAATACGCTGTCAGTCTTGAACATCAGCAGGGCGGATACGTTGGACCGCAGATAAAGCATGAAGGTGTTGAGAAACTGATTGACGGCAGTCCAGAACAATAACGTCAGCATAACGCCCCGATAGCCGATTATGAGGGCTACGGCAAATACCACGAACATATATACCACAGCCAATAGGAGGCGTAGTATAATAATGCCGGACAGATGCTTGTCCAACAGTTGCGTGTTTCGGGCAATGTTTCGGTTGTTGAAATTGGTAATGCCCATATCCAACAGGATATTGAACATAAAGGTGAAGTTGAAGACGGCGAAGTACATACCATACGCATCCGCCCCCACGTGATTCTGCACCCCGACATCAATGCCCAATATCCAAAACGGTTTGATTAGCAGGTTTAGAAAAAGTAGGAAACAGATGTTGAAGACGAAGTCCTTCTGCTTCATAATTGTTGAATGTTGAATGAGGAAAGGTTAATGATAATGACAAATTTCAACACCAAAGATAATCATTAACCATTAACCATTAACCATTCCTCCTATTACACTATTCCCCTTTAAAAAACAATATTGATAATACGTTTGGGGACAACGATAATCTTCTTGGGAGTGCTGCCGCCCAACCATTTTTGAACATCGGCATTCTCCATCAAGACTGGCTCGATTTCCTTTTGTGTGTAACTGAGCGGGAAAGTGAGCTTGAGGCGCATCTTTCCGTTGAAGGAGACCGGATAGGTGAATTCGGATTCCTGCATGTAAGAATCATCATAAACGGGGTAGGGCGCATCCACGATGGAATTGCTATGGCCGAGCATGGACCAAAGTTCTTCGGTGATGTGCGGAGCGTAGGCGGACATCAGGATGCAGAGCGGTTCAAGGATTTTGCGTTTGTTGCATTTCGCATCACCTAACTCGTTGGTGCAAATCATAAAGGCACTGATGGCAGTGTTGAAAGAAAATTTCTCATTGTCCTCCTCAATCTTCTTGATGGTCTTATGCAGAATCTTGTACTCTTCTTTTGTCGGTTCTTCATCGGAGACATTCCATTCGAAATTCTGGTTGTGGAAAAGTTTCCAGAATTTCTTGACGAAGCGGAAAACGCCTTCGATTCCGTTTGTATCCCAGGGCTTGGCCATTTCAATCGGTCCGAGGAACATCTCATACATACGCAGGGTGTCGGCGCCGTATTTCTCAACCAGGTCGTCGGGATTCTGTACATTGTACTTGGATTTGGACATTTTCTCCACTTCCCAACCGCAAATGTACTGGTCGTTTTCAAGGATGAATTCTGCGTCTTTGAAGTCTGGCATCCAGTTTTTGAAGGCTTCTATGTCCAGTACGTCGTTCTTGACGATGTTGACGTCCACGTGGATAGGCGTAACATCGTATTGGTCTTTCAAACCGAAAGAGACATATTTGTTGGTCCCAATGATTCTATATACGAAGTTGGAACGGCCTTGTATCATACCCTGGTTGATCAGTTTTTTGAAGGGCTCTTCTTCGCAACTTTTCCCGATGTCGAAGAGGAATTTGTTCCAGAATCGGGAGTAGATAAGGTGTCCTGTGGCGTGTTCGGCACCACCCACGTACAAATCGACGTTTCTCCAGTATTCGTTGGCTTCTTTGGAGAAATATTCGTTGTCGTTGTGTGGGTCCATATAGCGCAGGTAGTATCCGGAAGAGCCGGCAAATCCAGGCATGGTGTTGTATTCCTTCTGCATACCGTTGTAGGTCCAGTTTTTGGCGCGTGCCAACGGCGGCTCGCCAGTTTCAGTGGGTTTGAACTCATCGACTTCGGGAAGTAAGACGGGCAATTCATCAACAGGGATGGTATAAGGCATACCATCTTTATAATATATGGGGAACGGTTCACCCCAGTAACGTTGGCGGCTGAAGATGGCGTCGCGCAAACGGTAGTTGACGGTGCCATAGCCGATGCCCATTTCGATGACTTTTTCAATGATGCATTTGCCACCTTCTTTGACGCTCATCCCGTTGATGAACTCGGAATTGATGCAGGTGCCGTCTTTGGTTTCAAATGCCTCGTTGGTGATATCGCCACCGGCGATGACTTCGCGAATCGGTAGGTTGAAATGTTTGGCAAAGGCATAGTCGCGGCTGTCGTGTGCGGGAACGGCCATGATGGCGCCTGTTCCGTATCCGGCAAG
>JAZUEE010000194.1:0-2090 GCA_045639985.1 Bacteroidales bacterium | reverse complement strand
GTACAATTGGGCAGCCGTAATGCAAGGCGATGCTTCTTCTGCAACCAATCCTTCCGGCGTACAGGGCATCTGCCCAGAAGGCTGGCACGTGCCGAGCAAAGCTGAGTGGAACGCACTTACCACGGCCGTGAGAAGCAATGACGCATACAAGTGCGATGGAGATAACAATATAGCTAGAGCGTTAGCCTCTACTTTCGGTTGGACAGCGGATGATACGTATGTATGTACCCCGGTGGAAGCCCCATCCTCCAACAATGCCACAGGTTTTGCAGCTGCTCCTACGGGTTATTTCTTGTCAGACCCGGCAAGCACTTATTATGGCTTCAATGATTTCCGTTATGCTGCCAATTTCTGGAGTACAACAGACAACGATGATAAAGCAAATGTCTTCTTTATCTCGGGCTATGTGAAATTTCCAAGCATTAGTGAATACTCCAAGACGGATGGTTATTCCGTCCGCTGCGTCTATGGCTCAGAAGACCCACGTGTAATGTCCGTCACCACCGACAGCGTCAATGACATTACAAGCGACCTTGCCACCCTGTACGGCAATGTCACCGACCTTGGCGGCAACGCCTCTGTGAACGCCGGCTTTAAGTACGGCACAAGCGAAACGGCTATGAACACCAAAGTGGATAATCCTGTTTCCGCCACGGGCCTCTACAGCATCAACATCACGGGCCTCGCCGGTACTACTACTTATTATTTCAAGGCTTACGCCGCTACCAACGCTACCGATACCGTTTGGGGCGCAGTGAAGAGTTTCACGACACTTTCTGAACAGCCTGAATCGGGGACAAAAGATACCATTACATTCATTCCTAACGGAGGTATGGGCACGATGTCTCCTATGATGGTGGCTCCCGAAAGCAATATCACACTCACTGCTAACACATTTGCCCACGCAGGCAATTGGCAGTTCACTGGTTGGAACACGGCCGCTGACGGCAGTGGTGACAGTTTCCTCGATGAGCAGGTACTCACCTCCGAAGGCAATCTCACCCTCTATGCTCAGTGGCACACTTGGTGCACGGGCACTCCGAATACACACATTAATGAAATTGGCACTGATCGCATTGAATATTTGAAGGATAATCAAAACAACCAATATCAGGTGATACAAATTGGCAACCAATGTTGCATGAGGGAAAACCTCCGTACCACCAAGTACGCGGATTCAACCGATATCGAACAGGGCAGCACTACTTCAAATTCTGTCGCATACTGGTATTATCCCAATGACAATGCCGATAACAAACAAACGTGCGGCTTGCTTTACAACTGGAAGGCTGTAAGAAACAACGCCGAGCCTTTTGTCTCGTATCCTAAGGGTATGCAGGGTATCTGCCCTACAGGCTGGCACGTGCCTTCTAAGGCTGAGTGGACACAAATGACAGATAGTCTCAAAGCACATTCGGAATATGGTTGTGGAAACAATGATAAAATAGCCAAGGCTTTGGCTTCTCCGCAAGGATGGAACACGAACCAACAAAGTTGTAAAGTTGGCACTGATCCCTATACGAACAATGCCTCAGGCTTTTCGGCTATTCCCGCCGGCAGTTATACGGGAAGTTATTCCTATTTCGGTGACCGCGCCTATTTCTGGACTTCAGACCAGAACGGCCTCAACAAGGCATTCTACCGAAGTCTCTACAGTTATCTAGATACTCTTTATAGAGGCGCCGGTGCTGCATTTAGCAATGCTTATTCCGTGCGCTGTGTGCGTGATATGGTTACTCCTGATGGACCCGAAACCGAAAATTGCGGCACCGTTATAGACCAGGACGGCAATACCTACAGAACTGTGATAATTGGCGAACAATGCTGGATGAGGGACAACCTGAGAACTTTGACCAATAACGGCTATGGCAATGTCTATACGCCGACATCTAAACAAATTTACGGTTATGAAGCTGAAATTTATGGACGTTTATACGATTGGGCAGCCGTTATGCAGGGCGCTGATAATAGTAACAATGTCCCTTCTGGTGTTCAGGGTATCTGCCCCACAGGCTGGCACGTGCCGAGCGATGCGGAATGGATAGAAATGATTGACTTTGTGAAGAGCCAGTCTGAATATCGCTGCGATG
>JAZUEE010000193.1:0-5684 GCA_045639985.1 Bacteroidales bacterium | reverse complement strand
TCACCAAAATTTTGGACATCACTTGACTTCGAAAATTTCATATCTTCGCCCCTTCAAAAACCAACAATGCCCGCCCGCGACCTCACATATCGCCCCACCGCCTCAGTCAGTTCACTGTTCACTGCTCACAGTTCACTGTTTTTCACCTTCTCCGCCAAGGAAAAGGATTCCGAAAGCGGACTAAGTTACTTTGGTGCACGCTATTACTCCTCCGACTTGAATCTATGGTTGAGTGTCGATCCGATGAATGGGGATTACCCGTCAACTTCACCATACGCATATTGCAGGAATAATCCGATAGTTTTGTTTGATTTGGACGGTGCAAAAGACAGACCTTTTAACAAACATACAGATAAACCAACGACAAATATAAAAGGAACATCAACTAGAATTAAAAAAGACGCATATAAAAGTATCAATATAAAATTTGATCTTGTTAGTGTTCTAACTAGTTATAATTGCCATTCTTACGCATGGCATAATTCCTTAGGAGATAAAACACCTCAAAAAGATGATATCCCTTGTGCTTTAGATGGCTCAAGGTTGCCTCGATGGGATAATAATCCAGCAGATGACATTGTTGAACAAAATGCGCGGCAATTGGATCCTTCTGAAAACAACCATCCTGGTGATATTGTAATTTACTATACAGACAATAATTCCAATAACAAATATGATAATGGAGAATTTGTCACACATTCTGCCGTAGTCAAAACTGTTGACAAAGATGGCTATACGACCGAGGTGATTGGTAAGAATGGAGATAGAGAGTTGAGTGTAGGGCATCCAGATGCTCCTGACTATTATAAAACAGATAAGAATAACAATCCAACAAAGAGGGCTTATTTTAGATTGCCGATAGCCGAAGAATAAATAACTATGAGAAAAAATAGAATTATATTGTACACGTTGGTGTTACTATGTATCAATGCATCTTCACAATCCTTTAAACAAAGGATTGACGCATTAATTGAAAATAGTGGAGGATGTGAATATGTTTCATTGTCAGATCCATCAGATTCTAATTCTTTGTTTTTCCACAGTCTAACATGGAGTGAATTATATTTTGTAATGATAGAAAGAGAAATAAATGTAGATTTCCCCTATACTCATATCGTAAAAGAAAACGAAAGTAACCTGTGCGTGTTGAGATGTGAGGATTATCCCATTGTCAAAAAAATGTATGCTACTTGGTGGCATAAAAAAAGAAGATTTAGTAAAAATAAAATATTGAAAAAAACACAACCAGGAGAAGCTTTACTCGGCAGCCATTATAAGTGGAGATGATTTTTAATATCATGATGACTCCCTTCGTTTTGCCTACACTTTTAGGCGGATAAATAATTGATCATATTTGAATTTTGATACGTTATCATATGAAATATAATTTGCTCGTGATACCGAATTCAGTATTACACAGCAAAAATAACTTGTCATGTAGAAATCGAAACATGCCTTTAGATAAAGACTTTTTTTTCACCTTCTCCGCCAAGGAAAAGGACGCGGAAAGCGGGCTAAGCTACTTTGGATCACGTTATTACTCGTCTGATTTGAGCCTATGGCTGAGTGTCGATCCCATGGCAGACAAATACCCGTCGCTGAGCCCGTATGTTTATTGTGCGGACAACCCGGTGAAGTTGGTGGATCCGAACGGGGAGGAGGTATACATAAATGGAGAAGCATCAGAAGAAGCGACTTCACAATTACAGGCGACATCAAAAAATTTAGTTATTACTCGAAATGAGAAAACAGGCAAACTCTCTGTAGAAGGCAAACCTAAAGACAGAAATGAGAGGTTGTTGTATCGTGCCATCAAAAGTGAACGTGTAAAAGTTCATATTGATGCTGAATATGCAAATAAAAATAAGAATGGAGTTTATGATATTGATGGGGACCCGGCAGTAGGCAGTATTGGAGGATCTTATATGGGTAATGTTATCGTAAAACCTACGAACTCTAAAAAATATGTTGAGACTATTCAAAAGGTTTTCCCGGAAGCACTATGTGAAAATTTCGATTACAATGGCAAATATTATGGTGAATCTATTAGACATGAAGTAACAGAATCTTTTATTGGAGGTTTGGTGTCATTACGCAGAGGAAAGCCGGCCCCTGCAGCGATTTTTGACAAGAGAATCTATAACATTGCACACAGACGGGCAACGCCTCAACCATTTGAAGACACATTCTCAAATGAAACAAATGAAAATGGACCAATAACTCCCAGTTATAAACCATATCAGAGAATCTATTACTAACAATGAGAAGAACTGCTTTGTTTTTTATTTTTTTAGTAACAAGTTTGTCTTGTTTTGCACAATTACCGAAAGATTATATACTATACCAACAGTGTAGGGTGAAAAAGATAAAAGAAATTGAAAATGCCTATATTATTTATTTCAAAGTGCCAGAAATTTTCCCTGGAGGCACAATTGCCGTAATTTCTCCATTTTGCTTTGACAGAGAAGGAATCCTCATAAGAAAATCAAAAAAATATGATTTGTTTTTGGCTTCGTGTTTTGATCAATATATAGTATGGATGCACGATTCTTTTTATGAGGTTACTGTTGACGATATAACTATTCGATTACGAGAAGATGGAAGCATACATGGCATGTTGTTCTATTCTCCTAATTTATGTGGTAAATATTATAAACCTCTAAACTAATGGTTTTCATAAAAATTGGAAAGCCACAATGTGTTTTTATGAATGCCAAAATAAGCTATAAAAACTTCAAAGATATATACCTCAAACAGAATAACCAAGAACGCTCCTATTTTTTCCTATCTTTGCCGCCTTCGTCAATGTACAATTAACATGCCCGCCCGCAACCTCACATATCGCCCCACCGTCTCAGCTCACTGTTCACTGCTCACGACTCACCCAAAGATTTTTGCTTCGTGAAAATGCAATTTTGCGCAAAATATCATCTTCATTTTTTTTATTTTTGCCGCCTCATAAAAATCACCATAGTGAAAAAAACTATATTATTTTTTGCATTTTTGTGCTATCTCATGATGGGCTCCGCGCAAAGCCAGCACATGAAATTCATGGGCATTGATCTGAATAGCACGATGACTACTTTCGTCAACAAACTCAAAGGAAAAGGGTTTACGCAGGATATGAACGGCTCTCACGACAATATCGTGGTGATGAAAGGGCTGTTTGCCGGCGAAAAAGTGAAAGTCGAAGTGCGCGGCGCCGCCAAAACACATCTCGTCTGCAGCGTCAATGTCTGTTTCAACCTCAGTTCCCGTTACACCTATGAAAGTCTGAGAGATCAACTGAAAGACAAGTACGGAAACGAATATCAGGAATTTAACAAGGTGAAAGAAGATGCCGGCTTTGTCCAATATACAACCGACTATGTCTTGTGGAATACCGATAAGGATCCTGAAAACGGTGCTTCCAATAAGGTGGTTCTTTCCAAATGCAGTTATCGGGGCACCTCTCCTTTCGTTATTTCCTATATCGATAGTCGTAATTCCGCTATTGATTTGCAGGAAATAAAATCCGACTTCTAATACAAAATCATAACTCTAATATTGAATTTATATGGCTGATACGATACAAATTGATGGTAAGACGTTTGTGAAATATTTGTCCGATGCCGAAATTGACGCCATTGAACAGCAAATAGCCGACCAAATCAATGCCGATTACGGAGACGATGAGGTTTTAGTCCTCGTGAATCTTAACGGTGCCTTGTTTTTTGCCGCTGAATTGTTGAAGAAATTGCATATCAAATGCCGCATTTCATGTATTAAACTTTCTTCCTATAATGGTATGGAATCCACTAACAACGTCAAAAACCTTTTAGGACTGAATGAGGATCTTCACGGCAAACGAGTGCTTGTTTTGGAAGATATTATCGATACGGGATGTACGTATAAACACATGGTGGAAATGCTGAAAGACAGCGGAATGCGCGATATGAGAATCGCTGTCCTTACCTATAAACCCGATTCCTACAAATATGACCTGCCGATACACTATGTCGGTAAGGCCATCCCCAACAGGTACATTATAGGTCATGGCTTCGACTATAACGGCTATGCGCGAAACCTGCCGGATGTTTATATGTTGAAAGAAGAATCTTTAGCCATTAGCCATTAGTCATTCATCATTAACCATTCATCATTTATCATTAACCATTCATTTGACACAACAAATTAATAACATACAATGACAAACATCGTACTTTTCGGTGCCCCCGGTAGCGGTAAGGGCACGCAGGCCAAACTGATGGCCGAAAAATTTGGTTTTGACCATGTCTCCACAGGAGACCTTTTCCGTTATGAAATCTCCCATAAGACTCCGCTCGGACTCAAAGCTCAGGAAATTATCAATAGGGGAGACCTTTGCCCGGATGATATTACGCTCGGAATGCTTAAAAACCATATCCAAAAACACCCGGACAGTAAGGGCTTTATTTTTGACGGCGTTCCTCGTACCATCAAACAGGCCGAAATGTTGGACGACAAACAGATGTTCGAAAATTTGAACATTGACATGGTGCTCTATCTTTACGTGGAAATGGAAGAGGTGGAAAAACGAATCCTCAGACGTGCGCAATTGGAAAACCGTGCCGATGACACTCCCGAAACCGTTAAGGCCCGCGTTGCCAACTTCTTCGAGCAAACCATGCCTTTGGAAGAATATTACAACAAACAAGGCAAGGTTATCCGCATTAACGGCATGCAGGATATTGACCACGTCTTTGCCGATATTGAGAAGGTCGTGAACAGCAAGCGATAGCAGAAGACGTTTAGTATATGAATGAACAACAAACGAAACGCCGCATAGCCCTGTTGGGCTCTACGGGTTCTATGGGTACGCAGTCGTTGGAAGTGATTGCGCAACATCCCGATATTTTGCAGTTGGAAGTGATTGCGGCCAATTCCAGTGCGGATTTGCTGATTCAGCAGGCACGCCAGTACAAGCCCAATATGGTGGTGGTGGTGCAGGAATCTGCTTATAAGGTCGTGAAAGAGGCCCTTGCCGACGAGGATGTCAAAGTCTTCTGTGGCGAGCAGTCCCTTTGCGACGTGTGTGAAATGGAATGCGTGGATATGGTGCTCTCCTGCATCGTGGGCGTGGCCGGACTTCGTCCCGCCTATCATGCTTTGGAGTGCGGCAAACCGTTGGCCTTGGCCAATAAGGAAACACTTGTGGTGGCCGGTGAGCTGATGACCAAGACGGCGCGTGAGATGAACACTTGCATCCTGCCCGTAGATTCCGAACATTCCGCCATTTTCCAGTGCCTGGCCGGCGAACGGCACGAGACGATTGAAAAAATCATCATCACGGCTTCCGGCGGTCCTTTCCGCGGCTGGTCAAAGCAGCAACTGGAGGATGTGACGTTGGCCAAAGCCCTCAAACATCCCAACTGGAACATGGGCCCCAAAGTCACTATCGACAGTTCTACTTTGATGAACAAAGGCTTAGAGGTAATCGAGGCCAAGTGGCTGTTCGACATGCCTATCGATAAAATCGAGCCAATCGTTCATCCGCAGTCCATTGTACATTCCATGGTGCAGTTCCATGACGGCTCCATTAAGGCCCAACTCGGGGTGCCCGATATGAAGTTGCCGATACAGTATGCCATCACCTATCCGTATCGCACGGACAACACGTTCCCGCGTTTGAATTTCGCAGATTATCCGAATCTGACGTTTGAGAA